>DATDLA010000107.1:0-3357 GCA_036519535.1 Methyloceanibacter sp. | reverse complement strand
GCCCGCTCCATGGCCGAGATGGCGAGATTGGAGGGCGTGCCGCCGAACATGTCGGTGAGCACCACGACGCCATTGCCGTTGTCGACTCTGACGAGCGCGGCGAGCATGTCGGCGCGCCGCTCATCGAGGTCGTCGTCAGGCCCGATGGAAATGGTCTCGAGCTGCTCCTGAGGCCCGACCACATGCTCGAGCGCCGCACGGAATTCATGGGCAAGCCTGCCATGTGTAACGATGACGACGCCGATCATATTGCCCCGCAAATTTGGCCCGCCCGGTTAAAGGCCGCTATCTTTGTCGCGACGGCGGGAAGGCGCAAGCCCGAACCTATCCTGTTGATGAGGTGATTGTGACACCGCCGAAAGAAGCGCCAATTTCAGCTTGAGCGGCGCGGAAAGCTCGAAAGGTGCAAGTTTTACAACCGGAAGCGCAACCCCGGCGAGGGTGATTCGCGGGCATGGATGCGGCGGCATGCGAGGTACCTCTTCGGCCGAAACGAGATCGGCGACGAGGGCGAGTCGCGCTTCCCGGCGATGCGGCAGCTCGACAATGCCGAGGCCTCTCACCTCGATCTTGCCGGCAATCGTCTCTGGCGGCGAGGCGACAAGGCTGCCGTCGCCTTGCGCCGCGACCCACACCTGATCGTCGGCGACGAGAAGGGGCTGCAAGTCATGCTCAGGCGCAAGCGCGAGAAAGCGGAGCGCGAGGTCCGACTTGCCGCTGCCGGAGCTTCCGCGCAACAAGGCGGCATGCGGGCCGAGCGCCACGCAGGTGCCATGCACGAGCTCGCGTCTCTCTGTCACACAAGCCTCATATGACGAGATTGTTTCTGGCCCAACAGCGGCCATGCCTCAAGCGGCAGGAAGGCGGATCACAAAGCGGGCGCCCGCGCTCTTGCGTTCGGCGGCGCCGACGCTTTTGCCGCGCGCGGCGTCACCCTCATGCAGACGGTTCTCCGCCCACAGACGCCCGCCATGGGCGACCACGATCTGCCGCGAGATGTTGAGGCCGAGCCCCGAATTCTGGCCGAAGCTCTCCTGCGGCCGGTCGGTATAGAAGCGCTCGAAAATCCGCTCCAGATTCTCTTGCGGGATGCCCGGGCCTTCGTCCTCGACCGCGATCTGAATCTCGTTGCCCACGCGCTTCGCCTTGACCGACACGCGCCCCCCCGGCGGCGAGAAGGAGATGGCGTTGTCGAGCAGGTTGACGATCACCTGGCTCAAGCGGCTGTCATGGCCGATGCAGCGATAGGGGCGGGCGCCGCCGCTATAGGCGACGTCGAGCACCACCTCAGGCGTGTCGTCGCGATGGATGTCGTTGAACAGCGACACGGTGGTGCGCAGAAGCTCGGCCGTGTCCACCGGTCGGGCGTCCTCGCGGGCAAGCTCGGCGTCGAGCCGCGATGCGTCGGAAATATCGCTGATCAGCCGGTCGAGCCGCCGTACGTCGTGCTGGATGATCTCCATCAGCCGCTCCTTGGCGTCCGGAGTCTTGGCGAGCGGCAATGTCTCGGTGGCGCTGCGCAAGGAGGTGAGCGGGTTCTTGAGCTCGTGCGCCACGTCGGCGGCGAAGCTTTCGATGGCATCGATGCGGCGGTAGAGCGCCTGGGTCATGTCGCGGAGCGCGCCCGAGAGATGGCCGATCTCGTCGGTGCGGTCGGTGAAGTCGGGGATCTCGGCGCGCGCCTTCACGCTGTGGCGCACGCGCTCGGCCGCCGAGGCAAGCCGCTGCACCGGGCCGGCGATGGTGTTGGCGAGGATCATCGACAGGACCACGGTGACGGCGGCGGCGAACAAGGACACGCGCACGATGCCCCAGCGCTCCGCGGCAACGATATTGTCGATGTCGCCGCCGCGCGTGGAGAGCAGCAGCACGCCGAGCACGGCGCGCAAGCGTTGCACCGGCACCGCCACCGACACCACGAGCTCGCCCTTGTCGTTGACGCGGACGATGGGCACTGACGTGCCGGTCAGCGCCGACGCCACCTCGGGATAGGCCTTGCCGTTGTCGCCGCCGATCTCGTTGTAGAGCGGCAGATCGTATTGCCGCATGCGCGTCTTCACCGCTTGCCAGAAGGCGGTCAGCGCATCGGGCTTCTCCGCGTCGGGCGGGGGTAGGTCGTAGCGGAGCACCTCACCGCGCGAATAGAAGGTATCTGAATCGAGGATCAGAGCGCCGTCGCGGCCATAGATGCGGGCGCGGCTGCCGGTCGGCTTGACCAGGCGGCGCAGGATGGGAGCGGCGCGTTCAGGGTCGATGGTGAATCCGAGGCTGTCGTCTTCGGCGCTGCTTGCCTGTTCCGACTCGCTCTCCAGGAGCTTTTCCGGATCGAGCTGGACCTGGTCGGTGTCGACGCCGGCGGAAGCTGCGAGCGCTCCGGCGATGATCTCGCCTTGGGTGAGCAGGCTCTGCACTTTGGCGTCGATCAGGCCGGCGCGGAACTGATTGAGGTAAAGAATGCCCGAAACGAGAATCGCAAGCCCGATCAGATTGAGGATGACGATGCGGCGCGTGAGGCTGGAGAAACCATGGCGGAAGGGCAGACGTTGCCACAGCCAGCGCGCCCCCCTGCGCACGCGGATGTAGCTTGCCTTCAGGCCGCGGCGCAGGCGCTCTCTGAACCTCGTCGCCTCGGCTTCCTGCCAGGACCTGTCGGCCTCGGCGGTCATGGATCTCCTGACCCGCTACTCTTTGAAGCGATACCCCACGCCGTAAAGGGTTTCGATCACGTCGAAGCTCGTATCTACGGCCTTGAACTTCTTGCGCAAGCGTTTGATGTGGCTGTCGATCGTTCGGTCATCGACATAGACCTGGTCATCATAGGCGGCATCCATCAGCGCGTCCCGGCTTTTCACCACGCCTGGCCTGGCGGCGAGCGCCTGCAGGATAAGGAACTCGGTGACGGTCAGCGTCACCGGGCGGTTGTCCCAGACGCAAGTATGCCGCTCGGGGTCCATCTTGAGCTTGCCGCGCTCAAGCACCTTTGATTTGTCCTCGACCGGCGCGGTCCCCTCCCGCGGCTGGGCCCGGCGCAGCACGGCCTTGACCCGCTCGACCAGGAGGCGCTGCGGAAAGGGTTTGCGGATGAAGTCGTCAGCGCCCATCTTCAGCCCGAACAGCTCGTCGATCTCCTCGTCCTTCGAGGTGAGGAAGATCACCGGCAGCTCGGTGCGCTGGCGCAGCCGCCGCAACAGCTCCATGCCGTCCATGCGCGGCATTTTGATGTCGAGGATGGCAAGGTCCGGCGGATTTTCGGAGAGACCGTCAAGGGCGCTCGCGCCGTCGTTATAGGTCTGGGTTTTGTATCCTTCCGCCTCGAGCACCATGCGCAAGGAGGTCAGAATGTTACGATCGTCGTCG
>DATDLA010000106.1:0-2861 GCA_036519535.1 Methyloceanibacter sp. | reverse complement strand
TTTGGGTTGCGGAACAGGCGATCGATTGTCTCGTAATCGGCATGCGTTCCCAAGAAGGCGAACGGCGCGATAAACGCGCCGGTGCTGACACCGGAAACGCCGTCGAACTTTGGCAGCGCGTTCGCCCCTGAAGCGACGGTTGACCAGCCCAAAAGAAATCCTGTGCCAAACGCGCCGCGGTCGCCGCCACCAGAAAGCAGCAGAAAATCGAGCGGGCATTTGGGTCGCGCTGTTGGCGCGCGTACAGGGTCCGCACATGCTGCTCTATGTCCGTACGATTCTCGTCGGCGGCTTGCTTCATATCCGCGGCGAACCTTGCCGCCAATTCAGCTTCGGTTTTCGCCTGGCGTTCGGGAAGCTGACCGCTGGTGTTGGCCATGCGAATGCCGAAATACGCAATGACCAGCAGCAGGATGGTTGAGAAGGCGCCGCCAATAAACCAAAGAATCGAGCGGCGCCATGACTGTGACGGCGTGGACGTTTTGGAATTTGGCGACACTTCAGGTTTCACGCCCAGAGGCCTCAAGCGAGTTGTCCGGATGTCATTTCACTTATCCAGATCTGTATTCGCGGAGGGAAGAGAAGACAACACGGCAAGTTGCTTTGAAAGTGTGGGTGAGGGCCTATGACCTACCGCATCGCATTGCGCAGCGCGGCGGCGGAGGCGATGGGCGCAAGCACGAGGCTGGCGAGGCTGAGCGCGCACAAGATCAAGAACGGAGGCCAGGGCGAGGCAGGGCCAACGCTCGCGGCGGAGACGCAGGCCACGCCAAAGATCAGCACCGGCACATAGAGCGGCAGCACGAGCAGCGCGAGCAGAAGGCCAGACCGGCGCAAGCCCAAAGTGAGGCTCGCGCCGATGCCTGCAACGAAGCTCACCGCCGGCGTGCCGGCGAGCATGGAGAGCACGAGCAGAGGGAAGGACTCGATTGGCAAATTGAGGAGAAGCCCGAGGACTGGCGCAAGCAGCGCGAGCGGAATGCCGGTGGTGACCCAATGGGCGAGGCTTTTCACCGCGGCGACAAGCTCGAGCGGCAACGGTCCCGTGGCCAACACATCGAGCGCGCCGTCCTCATAGTCGTTGTGGAAGATGCGGTCGGCGGAAAGCAGGCTCGCAAGGAGAAGCGCCACCCACAGCACGCCGGGCGCGATGCGTGAGAGAAGATTGAGGTCTGGCCCAAGGCCGAGCGGCGTGATGGCGACCACCACGAGGTAGAAGCCGAGTGCCGTGCCGATGGTGCCGCCCTCGCGCCAAGCGAGCATCACGTCGCGGAGAAAAAGCGCGAAAGCCTCTTTCACGTGAGAGGCTCCAGCTTGAGCGCAAGCTCCTGCACAAACTTCACTTTCAGCGGGGTGTGGCTCGCCACCACGGCGATGCCGCCTTGCGCAAGATGCTGCGCGATCGCATTGTCGAGCACTTTGACCGATGCAGCATCGAGCGAGACCGACGGTTCGTCCAAGAGCCAGATGGGGCGCTCGGCGGCGAAGAGGCGAAGAAGCGCAAGCTTGCGTTTCTGTCCCGCTGAGAGCAGGCCCGCCGGCAGCTCTTTCAGCTCGGCAAGGCCAAACATCCGATAGGGGCCCTCCACCCCCGCACCGCCGCCTCCGAGAAAGCCGGCCCAGAAGCTCACATTCTCGCTGAGCGTGAGCGCAGACTTGATGCCGTTCAGGTGCCCCAAATAGTGACAAAGCTCAGGGAGCGGGACCGACCCATCCCCGCCTTCGATGCTGCCCGCCTGCAGCGGCAGGAGCCCTGCGATCAGCCGCAACAGGCTCGTCTTGCCGGCGCCGTTCGGCCCGGTCACGAGCAGGCCATCGCCGGGCTGAAGCGCGAAGCTCAGGCCCTCGAACAGGAGCCTGCCGCCGCGCTGGCAGCTGATCCCATGGGCGGCTAGGCTGGTCTTTTTCGGCATTTGCCCGAAATTTGCGCAAGTTGGTCCGAAGCGAGCAGGCGAAGGGGCGACCGCAAGTGCGCTCTCGCGCATTGTCTTGCCGCCGCAAGCGCCCTTATATAGGCGGGAGCGCGCCTCCAATAGTCCGGGATGCTTCCCCCCTGCCCGGGTCGCTTGGCCGGCGCCTTCGCTCAAGCGATTGGCCAAGCCTTTGCATGCCGTTTGCATGTCGTCTGCCTGTCGCCAAGTTGGCGCTAGACTTCGCGCCCATGCCCGAGGAGATCCCTAGTTGACGTCGGTAGCCGAAACCTCGCTCGACAGCTTCAAATGCCGGCGAAGGCTGAAGGTCGGCAAGCGCGGCTATGACTATTTCGACCTGAAGGAAGCCGAGGCGAATGGGCTTGTCGGCATCGGCTGCTTGCCGTTTTCGCTGAAGGTGCTGCTCGAGAATCTGCTGCGCCACGAGGACGGCCGCACCGTCACCGCCGACGACATTCGCGGCATGGCGCTGTGGCTGCAAACGCGCAAAAGCGACCGCGAGATCGCCTTCCGCCCGGCGCGCGTGCTGATGCAGGACTTCACCGGCGTCCCCGCCGTGGTCGATCTTGCCGCCATGCGCGACGCCATGCAGAAGCTCGACGGCGATCCGCGCAAGATCAATCCACTCGTCCCCGTCGATCTCGTCATCGACCATTCGGTGATGGTCGACGCCTTCGGCAGCGCGGGCGCGTTCCTCGCCAATGTCGAGAAGGAATATGAGCGGAACGGCGAGCGCTACGCATTCCTGCGCTGGGGCGGGGGGGCCTTCGACAATTTCCGCGTGGTGCCGCCCGGCACCGGCATCTGCCACCAGGTGAACCTCGAATATCTGGCGCAGACGGTGTGGACCAAGAAAGAGAACGGCGACGCGCTCGCCTTCCCCGATACTCTGGTCGGCACCGACAGCCACACCACCATGGTGAACGGGCT
>DATDLA010000105.1:0-3353 GCA_036519535.1 Methyloceanibacter sp. | reverse complement strand
ATCACCTCAGGCCAGGTGTGGCTTCCCGAGATCGGCTATTCGACCTTCTACCATGCGGATTACGTGAGCCCGCAATGGAAGAGCGCCATGAACAAGATCGACACGATCGGGCGCCACATCTTCTACAAGAAGCGCAACGAGAAGCCCTACATCGTGCAGGAGGCGTCAGCCACGCCGGCTGAGGCCGCCACCACCCTCTCGCTCGCCTCGGCCCCGGCCGTCGCCTCGATCAGCGCCACTCCAGCGCTAAGTCTAGGCGCCCCGCCGAGTGAGTAAGGGCTCCGACCGAGATCAGGTCGACGCCGGTCTCGGCAATCTTCCGCACCGTCTCCAAACTCACCCCGCCTGACGCTTCCGTCAGCACGCGCCCGTTGACCAGAGCCACGGCCTTTTTGAGCGTGGCGGCATCCATGTTGTCGAGCAGCACCGCGTCGATGGGAAAGTGCAGCGCCTCATCGAGCTGATCGAGCGTGTCGACCTCGACCTCGACCTTCACCAGATGCCCGGTCCGCGCGCGGAGCTTGGCAAGCGCTTGCGCCAGACCTCCCGCGGCGGCGATGTGGTTGTCCTTTATCAGCACCGCGTCGTAGAGGCCGAAGCGGTGGTTGAAGCCGCCGCCGGCGCGTACCGCATATTTCTCGAAGGCGCGCAGGCCCGGCGTCGTCTTGCGGGTGCAGGCGATCCGCGCTTTGGTGCCTTCGATCGCCGCGACATAGGCGGCGGTGAGCGTGGCGATCCCGCTCAAATGCCCAAGGAAGTTGAGCGCGACGCGCTCGGCGGAGAGCAGCGCCCTCGCCTTTCCCTGGATGCGGCCAAGGCGGGCTCCGGCCGCGACGCGAGCGCCGTCGGCGACGTCGGCAACGAACTTGGAGTCGGGGTCGAGCGCCTTGAAGCTTGCCGCGGCAAGATCGAGTCCGGCGATCACACCTTCTTTGCGCGCGACGATCTCGGCCTCGGCGGTGGCGTGTGCCGGAATGATGGGATCGGTGGTGATGTCGCCGGCTTGCCCGAGATCCTCTTCGAGCGCCGCGGCCACCGCGCGTTCGACGAGAAAGGGCGGCAATTCGAGCTTGGCCGGCTCAGCAATCATGCACTGAGACTGGCGGCCCATCTCGGGGTCCGCTCGCGGTCGCTCACGGCCGCGGCGGCGACGAGCTCTGCTTCGGCAAGCGTCAACAGGCTGCGATGGGCAAGCTTCGGGTCGGCTTCAGGGTAGTCGCTGCGGAAATGAGCCCCGCGGCTCTCTTTGCGCATCAGCGCCGCGGTGGTGATGAGCTTGGCGGTGGTCAGCATGTTGTACAGGCGTGGGTCCGATGCGGCGCTGCGCTTCAGGCCGGCGATGGTTCCGAGCGCCGACACCAACGAGGCGTCGTCGCGAATGACGCCGACCTTCCCGGTCATGGTACGGCGCAGCGTTTGCACCGCTGGCGAGTCAGGCTCGGAAGAGGAAGCGTCAATCGGCGCGGTGGGGATGTCGAGCGCAACAGCTTCGCTAGACGGCAGCCGCTTGGCGATATCGCCCGCCACGCGAGCGCCGAACACCACCGCCTCGAGCAGGGAATTTGACGCCAAGCGGTTGGCGCCATGGGCGCCGGTCGAGGCGACCTCGCCGCAGGCCCAGAGTCCTTCGATCGTGGTGCGGCCGTTTGCGTCGGTATAGACGCCGCCCATGTGATAGTGGGCGGCGGGTGCGATCGGGATCGGCTCGCGCCGCGGATCGAGCCCGGCAGCCTCGCAGGCGGCGAACACCGTCGGAAAGCGCGCCGGGAACTCACGCCCGATCTTGCGGCAATCGAGAAAGGCGCCGCGTCCGCTCATCACCTCGCGGTAGACGCCGCGGGCGACAATGTCGCGCGGCCCGAGCTCGGCGTCGGGATGCAGTGCGCGCATGAAGCGCTCGCCGCGGCCGTTGATCAGCAGCGCGCCTTCGCCACGCAGCGACTCGGTGGCGAGCGGTGCAGGATCGCGGCCGACATTGATCGCGGTCGGATGGAACTGCACGAACTCGGCATCGGCGATGGTGGCGCCGGCGCGGGCGGCGATGGCAATGCCCTCGCCGCGGGATTCTCTGGGGTTGGTGGTAATGGCATAGAGCTGGCCTGAGCCGCCGGTCGCGAGCACGACGGCGGCGGCGTCAAGCACCAGGCTCGGGGCAACGGGTTTAGCATCGACGCCGGCAAGCTCGATTCCGGCCACCTGCCCGTCGCGAATGACGAGATCGCGGGCGCCCCAGCCCTCGAGGACCTGGATCGATGGCATGGCCCGCGCAGCTTCGGTCAGCGCCGCCATGATGGCACGGCCGGCGGTATCGCCCTTGACGTGAAGAATGCGGCGGGCGCCGTGGGCCGCCTCGCGGGCAAAATCGAGATGGCCTTCGAGATCCTTGTCGAAGGGCACGCCGTAGCGAAGCAGATCCTCGATGCGGTCCCGCGCCTCACGCGCAAGCAGAAGAGCGATCGTCTCATCGACGATGCCGGCGCCGGCGCGGATGGTATCGGCGGCGTGGGCCTCTGGGCTGTCTCCCTCGGAGAGGGCCGCGGCAATGCCGGCTTGCGCCCAGACGCTCGAGCCGCCTTGGCCGAAGGGAGTGACCGAGACCACGGTCACAGGTAATGGAGCAAGCTTGAGCGCCGTGAACAGGCCGGCCAGCCCTGCGCCGACAATGACCACGCCGCCGCCTTGCGTTTCACGCGGAACTCTGTTCGAGGCGGATTTGTCTTTCGTGGTCATGGCACGAGTACCCTCGCCATAGAAGTTAGTGGCTGAGATTGATCATGCGCTCGATCGGCACCCGCGCCCGCGCGGCGATTTCCTTCGGAATGGTCACCTCCTCTTTCAGCATGACGAGGGACTCAAGGATCTTCGGCAGCGTGATGCGCTTCATATGCGGGCAAAGGTTGCACGGCCGCACGAAGTTGACGTTCGGCGCCTCGACGGCGACGTTGTCGCTCATCGAGCATTCGGTCACGAGCAGCACCTTGCTCGGCTGATGGTCCTTGACCCATTTGATCATGCCGCTGGTCGAGCCGGTGAAATCGGCCTCGGCGAGCACATCGGGGGCGCATTCGGGGTGGGCAATGATCTTCACGCCGGGGTCGGCCTCGCGGTAGGCGCGCAGCTCCTCGCCGGTGAAGCGCTCATGCACCTCGCAATGGCCTTTCCAGGTGATGATCTCTACGGATGTCTGGGTCGCCACCCATTTCGCCAGGTACTCGTCGGGGATCATGATGACGCGCGGCACGCCAAGGGACTCGACCACGCGCACGGCGTTGGACGAGGTGCAGCAGATGTCGGACTCAGCCTTCACCTCGGCAGAGGTGTTGACGTAGGTGACAACCGGCACGCCGGGATAA
>DATDLA010000104.1:0-3308 GCA_036519535.1 Methyloceanibacter sp. | reverse complement strand
AGCGGACCTTGCGCCCGTCCTTCAAAAACTTGAACCCGACGCGCGTCGGCTTCCCGTCCTTGGGATCCTCGAGCGCCAGGTTGGAAATATGGATGGCGGCTTCCTTGGAGATGATGCCGCCGTCCTGGGTCGCGGTCTGGCGCTGGTGCCGCCTGATCATGGCGACGCCCTTGACGATGGCGCGGTTCTCCGTCGGCATCATCTTCAGCACCTCGCCGTGCTTGCCCTTGTCCTTGCCGGTGAGCACCACCACGTGGTCGCCCTTCTTGATCTTGAGCCTGGCCATCTAGAGGACCTCCGGCGCGAGCGACACGATCTTCATGTGCTTCTTGGCTCTGAGCTCGCGGGTTACGGGACCGAAGATGCGCGTGCCGATCGGCTCGCCTTGCGGGTTGACCAGCACCGCGGCATTGCGGTCGAAGCGGATGATCGAGCCGTCCGGGCGGCGCACGCCCTTGGCGGTGCGCACCACCACGGCCTTCATCACCTGACCCTTCTTCACGCGGCCGCGCGGGATCGCCTCTTTCACCGAGACCACGATGGTGTCGCCGATCGAGGCATATTTGCGCTTCGACCCGCCGAGCACCTTGATGCACTGCACGCGGCGCGCGCCTGAATTGTCGGCGACATCGAGATTGGTCTGCATCTGGATCATGGCAGCCTCGACCCTCTAGCTCGTTGCCTGCTCGCGCGGCAGCACAGTCCAGCGCTTCTGCTTGGAGATCGGCGGACATTCCTCGATCCACACCATCTCGCCCACCTTGAACTCGTTCTTCTCGTCATGGGCGTGATAGTTCTTGGACCGCCGCACGGTCTTTTGCAGCAAAGGATGCGTGAAGCGGCGCTCGACGCGGACCACCACCGTCTTGTCGTTCTTGTCGCTCACCACGACTCCTTGCAGTACTCGTTTCGGCATCTCTGTTACGTCCTCAAGCCTTGGCGCCGGCGGCGCTCTTCTGGCGCGTGATGGTCTGAATGCGCGCGATGTCGCGCCTGATCTCTCTCACCCGCGCCGTGTTTTCAAGCTGGCCAGAGGCCGCGTGGAAGCGCAGGTTGAACTGCTCCTTTTTGAGCTTGACCAGCTCGTCATTGAGCTGATCGACCGTCATGCCGCGCACTTGGGCCGCCTTCATGGTCCTCAAGCCTCCACGATGCGCGAGACCACGCGCGTCTTGAGCGGCAGCTTGGCGGCGCCAAGCCGGAGCGACTCCCGCGCCACGGCGTCGGTCACGCCGTCGATCTCGAACATCACGCGCCCTGGCTTCACCCTGGCCACCCAGAATTCCGGCGTGCCCTTGCCTTTACCCATGCGCACTTCGGTCGGCTTCTTCGACACCGGCACGTCGGGGAACAGGCGGATCCACACGCGGCCGGCGCGCTTCATCTGCCGCGTCATCGCCCGGCGCGCCGCTTCGATCTGCCGCGCGGTGATGCGGGCAGGCTCCTGCGCCTTCAGTCCATGCGAGCCGAAGCTCAAGCTGATGGCGCTCGACGCCGCTCCCTTGATGCGGCCCTTATGGGCTTTGCGGTATTTCGTGCGTTTCGGTTGCAACATGACCGTTCAATCCGTGGTTCAAGCCTGCGCCTGGGGGGCCTCGCGGCGACCCGTAGAGCGTCCACCTTCCTGTGCCTCGAGCGCCCGGTGCTCCTGCGCCATCGGATCGTGGGCCATGATCTCGCCCTTGAAGATCCACACCTTGACGCCGATGATGCCATAGGCGGTGCGCCCGAGCGCCGTGCCGTAGTCGATGTCGGCGCGGAGCGTATGCAGCGGCACGCGGCCCTCGCGGTACCACTCCATGCGCGCAATTTCCGCGCCGCCGAGCCGGCCCCCGCAATTGATGCGGATGCCGAGCGCGCCCATGCGGATGGCAGACTGCACGGCGCGCTTCATGGCGCGGCGGAAGGCCACGCGGCGCTCGAGCTGCTGAGCAATACCCTCGGCCACCAGCGTGGCGTCAATCTCCGGCTTGCGCACCTCGACGATGTTGAGATGCACCTCGGAGTCGGTCATCGCGGCGAGCTCGCGGCGGAGCTTCTCGATATCGGCGCCCTTCTTGCCGATCAGGATGCCCGGACGCGCGGTGTGCACCGTCACCCGGCATTTCTTGTGCGGGCGCTCGATCACCACCTTGGAGATCCCGGCCTGCTTGCGCGAGGTGAGGATGTGCTCGCGCATCTTCAGATCCTCATGCAGCAGCCGCGCATATTCGCCTCTGGTCGCGTACCAGCGCGAATCCCAAGTGCGGTTGATGCCGAGCCTAAGCCCGATCGGATTGACCTTCTGTCCCATCAATCAGGCTCCTCGACTTGGCGCACGATAACGGTGATCTGCGCGAACGGTTTCTCAATGCGGCTCGCGCGCCCGCGCGCGCTTGGCTTCAAGCGTTTCATCACCAACCCCTTGCCCACATAGGCCTCTGAGACGATCAGCGCGTCGACATCGAGGTCGTGGTTGTTCTCGGCATTGGCGATGGCCGATTCCAGCGTCTTCTTCACGTCGCGCGCGATGCGCTTGCGCGAGAAGGTGAGGTCGGCGAGCGCCTTGTCGACCTTCTTGCCGCGGATCAGCTGGGCAAGCAGGTTCAGCTTCTGCGGGCTCACGCGCAGGAGCTTGGTCACCGCCCTCGCCTCGTTTTCCGCGAGGCTGCGTTCGCGTTGCGGCTTGCCCATTACGCCTTCGCCCTCTTCGCCTTGCGGTCCGCGGCGTGACCGTAGAAGGTCCGCGTCGGCGCGAACTCGCCGAATTTGTGACCGACCATGTCCTCGGTGACCAGCACCGGAATATGCTTCTGACCGTTATGCACGCCGAAGGTGAGGCCGACGAATTGCGGCAGGATGGTCGAACGGCGCGACCACATCTTGATCACCGCGTTCGAGCCCGACCCGCGCGCCTTCTCGGCCTTCTTCAGCAAATACCCGTCGACGAACGGACCCTTCCAAATGGAGCGTGCCACGAGCCTAACCTTTCTTCTTCGTATGGCGGCTGCGCAGGATGAACTTGTCGCTTGCCTTGTTCGAACGCGTCTTCTTGCCCTTGGTGGACTTGCCCCAGGGCGTCACCGGGTGCCGTCCGCCGGAGGTACGGCCTTCTCCGCCGCCGTGCGGGTGATCGACCGGGTTCATGGCCACGCCGCGCACGACCGGCTTGCGCCCCTTCCAGCGCATGCGGCCGGCCTTGCCGATCGAGACGTTGGAGTTGTCCGGGTTTGACACGGCGCCAACGGTCGCCATGCAGGCGGCCGGCACCATGCGCGTCTCGCCGGAATTGAGCCTGAGGATGGCGTAGCCCGCATCGCGGCCGACGA
>DATDLA010000103.1:0-3958 GCA_036519535.1 Methyloceanibacter sp. | reverse complement strand
GCGATCCGCAAGATCGAGCAGCTCATGAACGACGACAATCAGCTGCGCGAAGAGATCGAGCTTCTGAAGCGGCTATTACGCGATTAGGGGGGTTGAAATTCCGAGGGAATGGGGCCCCCACGGCCCCTCCTCCCGCTCTTGCAAATTTGCCCCTATCGGGTCAAGTTGAAGCGGGAGTTCTTAGCTTTCATCGCGCCTTTTCGGGGTTCTCGCGCCGGGTCCTTGACGGCTTCGGCCGGAATGCCTGCAACCACCCCGAGGGCGCGCCGGAGTGGTCTCTATTAACCCATGCAATTCACCATCGATAAGCCTGCTTTGACCAAGGCGCTCGCCCATGTGGCAAGCGTGGTCGAGCGGCGCAACACCATTCCCATCCTGTCCAACGTGCATCTCGCGACGCGCAATAACGAGCTGAAGCTGACCTCGACCGACCTCGACATGGAGATCGTCGAGACGGTGCCGGCGCGCGCCAGAGGCGAGGGCGCCACCACGGTGCCCGCCCATATGTTCCACGACATCGTGCGCAAGCTCCCTGAGGGAACCGATATCGAGATTGCGCGGGAGGGCGACCAGGGACGGCTCACCATCAGTTGCGGTCAGGCGCGCTTCTCGCTGCAGACGCTGCCCGCCGACGACTTTCCGAGCCTGAGCGTCGACGATCTCGGCCACGCCTTCACCATGCCTGCGGCGGAGCTGAAGCGCCTCATCGAGAAGACCCGCTTCGCCATCTCCACCGAGGAGACACGCTATTATCTGAACGGCATCTATCTCCACGCCGCGGAAAACGGCGGCAAGGCCGTGCTGCGGGCCGTCGCCACCGACGGGCATCGGCTGGCACAAGTCGAGCTGCCGTTGCCTGCCGGCGCCAAGGACATGCCGGGCGTTATCGTGCCGCGCAAGACCGTGGCCGAGCTTGCCAAGCTCGCCGAGGACGGCGACGGGGACGTGCGCATCGAGCTGTCGCCGTCGAAGATCCGCGTCTCGACGGCGCGCGTGGTGCTCACCTCCAAGCTGATCGACGGCACCTTCCCAGACTATGAGCGGGTGATCCCGCTAGGCAACGACAAGACCATGGAGGTCGACAATCACGCCTTCGCGGAAGCCGTCGACCGCGTCTCCACGCTGTCGAGCGACAAGGGCCGCGCGGTGAAGCTCTCCATCACCGACGGCAAGCTCACCCTTTCGGTCAACAATCCGGACAGCGGCAGCGCGAGCGAGGAGATCCCGGTGGAGTATGGTTTCGATCCGCTCGAGATCGGCTTTAACGCCCGCTACCTGCTCGACATTTCGGGGCAGCTCGAAGGCGGCACCGCCGAGTTCCAGCTCGCCGATCCGGGCTCTCCCACCATGATCCGCGACGGCAAGGATGCATCCGCTCTCTATGTGCTCATGCCGATGCGGGTATGAGGGCGGCCCTGAGCGGATATCGCGAGCGGGCTGCACGTGAGGCGATGGGCGAAGCCGCTCGCGCCGATTCACGGCTCTATGTCGAAGAGCTGAGGCTGACCAATTTCCGCAACTACGAGCGGGCAGCGATGAGCCTCGACGAGCGCCCCGTGGTGCTCGTCGGCGACAACGGCGCGGGCAAGACCAATCTGCTCGAAGCCGTGTCGCTGCTCGGCGCCGGTCAAGGCTTGCGGGGGCGCCCGTATGACGAGCTCGCCCGCAAGGACGGCCCCGGCGGCTGGGCCGTCGCCGCCACGGTGATGTCGCTCGAAGGCGTGGTCGAGATCGGCACCGGTTTCGGGCTTTCCGGCCCAAGCGAAGGCTCAGGCCGCAGCGTGCGCATCGCCGGCAAGGAGCAAAGTGCCGGCGCGTTAGCCCATTATGTGCAGCTCGTCTGGGTGATCCCCGAGATGGACGGGCTGTTCACCGGTCCCGCTTCCGAGCGGCGCCGCTTCCTCGACCGGCTGATGCTTGCCATCGATCCGAAGATGAGCGGCCCTCGCGGGCGCTACGACCGCGCCATGCGGCAGCGGAACCGCCTGTTTCAGATGCGCGAGGGATCGCCGTCGCTCTATGCCGGCCTCGAGGAGCAGATGGCCGAGGCAGGTGTGGCCATCGCCGCGGCGAGGCTCGATGGCGTGGCGCGGCTCTCGGCCCTGATCCAGGCGACGCACGAGGCGCGCGGGCCAGGCCCCTTCCCCTTCGCCGTGCTCAGCCTCGAAGGCACGCTCGAGCGGGCTCTCATGGAGCGCCCGGCGGTCGAGGTGGAGGACGATTATGTGAGCCTGTTGTCGGAGGCGCGCGAGCGCGACCGGCTCGCCGGCCGGGCCCTTGCAGGACCGCATTTGAGCGACCTTATAGTGTTTCACGGCCCCCACGATGCGCCTGCCGGCAACTGCTCCTCGGGCGAGCAGAAGGCGCTTCTGCTTGGCCTCGTGCTCGCCAAGGCGAGGCTGATCCGCGAGCTTTCCGGCGCCGCTCCCCTGGTCCTGCTCGACGAGGTGGCGGCCCATCTCGATCACGCCCGCAGGGAGGCCCTTTTTGACGAGATTCTGGACCTGAAAGCCCAGGCCTGGATGACCGGAACCGACCGGTCGATCTTCGCCTCCATCGCATCGCAGGCCCAAATCTTGGCAGTGAATCGGGGTAGAATTAGCGCCTGATCAGGGCACCGATTTCCGCCGCCCAAGACGGCAGAAAAAGACACAGAAATTGACCCGCAAGGACCAATGAAACGAGCCCCAGAAAGAAAAGCAGCCGCTTCCTCCGACTATGGTGCGGAGTCCATCAAGGTCCTGAAGGGCCTCGATGCCGTGCGCAAGCGGCCTGGCATGTATATCGGCGACACCGACGACGGCTCTGGCCTGCACCACATGGTCTACGAGGTGGTCGACAACGCCATCGACGAGGCGTTGGCCGGCTACTGCGACGAGATCCAGGTGACCTTGAACGCCGACGGATCGGCCACGGTGGTGGACAACGGCCGCGGCATCCCCACCGAGATCCACAAGGGCGAAGGCGTCTCGGCGGCGGAAGTGATCATGACCCAGCTCCACGCAGGCGGGAAGTTCGACCAGAACTCCTACAAGGTGTCGGGCGGCCTGCATGGCGTCGGCGTGTCGGTGGTGAACGCGCTCTCGTCTAGGCTCGACCTTACCATCTGGCGCGCCGGCAAAGAGCACTTCATGCGCTTTGCCCACGGCGTGCCTGAGGCGCCGCTCGCCGAGGTCGGCCCCGCGACCAGAACGGGCACGCGCGTCACCTTCGTGCCGTCGACCAAGACCTTCACCATGGTCGAGTTCGACTACGCCACGCTCGAGCATCGCTTGCGCGAGCTGGCGTTCCTGAATTCGGGCGTGCGCATCGTTCTTTCGGACCATCGCGGCGTCGAGCCTAAGACCGAGGAGATGCGCTATGAGGGAGGCTTGCGCGCCTTCGTGCGCTTCCTCGACCGCACCAAGCACCCGCTGATCCCAGAGCCCATCGTGGTCGAGAAAGAGCAGGACAAGATAGTGGTGGAAGCGGCCCTTTGGTGGAACGACAGCTACCACGAGAACGTGCTCTGCTTCACCAACAACATCCCGCAGCGCGACGGCGGCACGCATCTCGCCGGCTTGCGCTCGGCGCTCACCCGCACCGTCAACACCTACGCCGCCGAGTCCGGCATCGCCAAGAAAGAGAAGGTGGCGTTGACCGGCGACGACGCGCGCGAGGGGCTCACTTGCGTGCTCTCGGTCAAGGTGCCCGATCCGAAATTCTCCAGCCAAACGAAAGACAAGCTCGTCTCCTCCGAGGTGCGCCCCGTGGTCGAAGGGGTCATGGCGGCAGCTTTGTCGCAATGGTTCGAGGAGAATCCCGGAGAGGCGCGCGCCGTGGTGCAGAAAATCGTCGAGGCCGCGGCAGCGCGGGAGGCGGCGCGCAAGGCGCGGGAGCTCACCAGGCGCAAGGGCGCGCTCGACATATCGTCGCTGCCCGGCAAGCTCGCCGACTGCCAGGAGCGCGATCCCGCCAA
>DATDLA010000102.1:0-4959 GCA_036519535.1 Methyloceanibacter sp. | reverse complement strand
GTGGTCAGCCGCGACATTCTCATCATCGGCGCCTTCCTGTTGTCTTGGGTGCTGTCGCGTCCGGTCCCCATCCATCCTCTGCTCGTAAGCAAGGCCAATACCTTCGCCCAGATCGTGCTCGCCGGGCTCGTGCTTGCCGAGCTCGGGCTCGGGCTCGGGCTGGAAGAACTGGTGGCGGTCCTCATTCCGGTGACCGGCGCGCTCACCATCCTCTCCGCCGGCGCCTATTTCCTGGGCTGGCTCAAGCACATGGCGAGCTATGAGCATGCGCCTGCTCCCTTACCGTCTCGACCTGCCAAGTCAGTTCCGTTGAAAGGCCCGGATCAGTCGCGGGTCAGGGCTTCGTGACCGTCAAGCAGCTCAGTCTCGATCTGCCGCATCGCGCGGCGCTCGGCGCGGAAGACTTCCTGGTCAGCAAGTGCAATCGCGGCGCCGTCCGGTTGATCGACTCGTGGCCCGCGTGGCTGGACAACGCCCAGCTCCTCATCGGACCGGCGGCAAGCGGCAAGACCCACCTTGCCCGCGTCTGGCAGGCGCGTTCAGGCGCGAAAGTGGTATCTCCAAGCGGTCTCGATATCGGCTTGCTCGATGCCATGGCCGAAGAGACGGCCCTTATCGTGGAAGACGTCGACCGTGCCGGCTACGATGAACGGGCACTGTTTCATCTGCTCAATCTCGCCCGCGAGAAGCGGCTGTTTGTGCTGCTGTCAACGCGTGAGACGCCGAACCGCTTCGAGTGTGCGCTGCCGGACCTCAGGTCGCGGCTGAATGCGCTGCCGGCGGTGCGTATGGGCGCCCCCGACGACGCCCTGCTCAAGACCGTGATGCTCAAACATTTCTCCGACCGTCAGCTCGCGATCGATCCGAAGGTGCTCGATTTTCTCGCGCTCCGCATCGAGCGATCGCTTGCTGCGGCGGCCGATGTGGTTGCGGCAATAGACCGGGCGGCGCTCGGATCGGGGCGCAAGATCAGCCGCCAGCTCGTGGCGGAGGTGTTGGGGACTGAGGTTTCGCCCGAGTAGCGAGGCGGGCGAATTGGCCATCGCCGTAACGCAAGTGATACAGTTGGCAATGTAACGTCCAAGCGCGTGGCGCTGACGGGCAGGAAGAAGTTGCGAGATTCACGAGGCTATTCATGACCTTACCGGAACAGCTGCAACCGGACGATTCGAGCGCAGGTGTTGCCGCATTCGGGCCGAGCCGGTTTTTCAACCGCGAGCTGTCCTGGCTGCATTTCAACCGCAGGGTTCTCGAGGAAGCCGAGAACGAGCGCCATCCGCTGCTCGAGCGCCTGCGCTTCCTCTCCATCTCGGCGTCGAACCTCGATGAGTTCTACATGGTGCGCGTGGCTGGCTTGCGCGGCCAGGTCGTTGCCGGCATCGATACGCCGAGCCAGGATGGGCTGACACCGGCAGAGCAGCTCGACCGCATCAACCGCTTCGTGGCCGAGCTGACCGACGAGCAGCAGGAAAGCTGGGTCAAGCTCGAGGCGTTGCTGGCGGAGGCCCGCATCCATGTGCTGCAGGCCGCCCAGCTGACCGACACCGAGCGCACTTGGCTCGAGGACCATTTCCTCAGCCACATCTTCCCCGTGCTCACGCCTATCGCCGTCGACCCGGCGCATCCTTTCCCGTTCATTCCCAATTTCGGCTTCACGCTTGGGCTCGAGCTTGTGCGCGAGGGGTCGTTGCGCACCATGCACGCTCTGATGCCGATCCCGTCACAGCTCACGCGCTTCATCCAGCTGCCTTCTGGCGGGAGCGAGGGCGCGATCAGGTTCATCAGGCTCGAAACCGTGGTTGGCATTTTCGTGTCACGCCTGTTTCCCGGGTACCGCGTCAGAAGCCAGGGCGCGTTCCGCGTCCTGCGCGACAGTGACATCGAGGTCCAGGAAGAAGCCGAGGATCTCGTGCGCCTGTTCGAATCGGCGCTGAAGCGAAGGCGACGCGGCTCGGTGATCAGGCTCGAGATCGAGGCCTCGATGCCGGCACGCCTGCAGCGCTTCGTGATGAAGGAGCTCAAGGTCTCGGAACGCGAGAGCTTCGTGCAGAAGGGACTCATCGGCGTTACCGACACGGCTCAGCTCATCGCCGCCGACCGGCCCGACCTCAAGTTCCAGCCCTATATCAGCCGCTTCCCGGAGCGCATCCGCGAGCATAACGGCGACTGTTTCGGCGCCATCCGCGAGAAGGACATCATCGTCCATCACCCTTACGAGTCCTTCGATGTGGTGCTGCAGTTCTTGAAGCAGGCGACCGCCGACCCCGACGTGGTGGCCATCAAATGGACGCTCTACCGCACGAGCAAGACCTCGCCGATCATCGAGGCCCTGAAGGACGCGGTGGAAGCCGGGAAATCGGTCACCGCCGTGGTCGAGCTCAAGGCCCGCTTCGACGAGGAGGCCAACATCAAATGGGCCCGCAATCTGGAAAGCGCGGGCGTGCAAGTGGTGTACGGCTTCCTCGAGCTCAAGACCCACGCCAAGCTCAGCCTGATCGTGCGGCGCGAGGGGGGCGAGCTCGTCACCTATTGCCATGTCGGCACCGGCAACTACCACCCGGTCACCGCCAAGATCTACACCGACCTGTCCTTCTTCACCGCCGAACGCACCATTGGCCACGATGTGTCGCGCATCTTCAATTTCGTCACGGGCTATGCCGAGCCTGCCGAGCTTGAGACCATGGCGGTCTCGCCGCACGGCATCAGGGCGCGCATCCTCGACCATATCCGCGAGGAGATGTATCACGCCAAGGCGGGTCGCCCGGCGGCGATCTGGATGAAGATGAACGCGCTCGTCGATGCCGACATTATCGACGCGCTCTATGAAGCAAGCCAGGCCGGCGTCGAGATCGATCTCGTGGTGCGCGGCATTTGCTGCTTGCGGCCGGGCGTGCCGCATCTTTCCGAGACCATCCACGTGAAGAGCATTGTCGGGCGCTTCCTCGAGCATTCGCGCATTTTTTGCTTCGGCGCCGGCCACGGCTTGCCGAGCCGCAACGCCACCGTCTATATCAGCTCGGCCGATATGATGCCGCGCAACCTTGATCGGCGTGTGGAGGCCATGGTCCCGATCAAGAACCCGACGGTGCACGAGCAGATCCTCGATCAGATCATGGTGGCCAACCTCAAGGACAACGTGCAGAGCTGGCGCGTAAGGCCGGATGGAAGTTCGGAGCGAATCCGGCTAGGGAAGGGGCAGGAGCCATTCAGCGCGCAAGATTATTTCATGACCAATCCGAGTCTCTCAGGCCGCGGCACCTCTCTCAAAGAGGACATGCCGCCGCGGTTCGCGCGCCTGGTCGAGTCTGGTTGAGTTGCGGCGAGTAGCCCCCGTTATGGCGCGCAGAAATGAGCTGAGCCCCGTCGCAGTGGTCGACATCGGTTCGAACTCGGTGCGGCTCGTGGTCTATGAGGGCGCGACGCGGGCGCCCACCCCACTGTTCAACGAAAAGGTGCTGTGCGGCCTCGGGCGCTCGATTGCCACCACTGGGCGGCTTGGCGCCGATGCTGTGGCGCGTGCGCTGCGGGCGCTCCGCCGCTTTCGCGCGCTCATCGACCAGATGGGCGTGACCAGGGTCGAGGCGATCGCCACGGCGGCGGCGCGCGAAGCCGAAAACGGTCCCGAGTTCATCGCTCAGGCCGAGCGCATCATCGAAGTGCCGATCCGGGTACTGACCGGCACCAAGGAGGCTGAGCTCGCCGCCGTTGGCGTCATCGCCGGCATTCACGACGCCGACGGCTTCGTCGGCGATCTTGGCGGCGGCAGCCTCGAACTGATCGACGTACGCAAGGGCAAGCTTGGCAATGCCGCGACCCTGCCTCTTGGCGGATTGCGGCTGATCGATGCCTCCGGCGGCAATTTGAGGAGGGCGCGAGAGATCGTCGACGCCGAGCTCGCCAAGGTCGATTGGCTGGACAAGGGCAAGGACCGCGACTTTTACGCCATCGGCGGAACGTGGCGAGCGCTCGCGCGGCTGCACATGACGCAGACCAATTATCCGCTGAACGTCATGCACAATTACCGGATCGAGGCCGCCGAGGCGCTCAAATTCGCAAGCCTGCTCGACCAGCAATCGCCAAGCTCGCTGGCCGGCATCCGCGACATTTCCGGCGCGCGGCGCGAGACGATCCCCTATGGCTCATTGGTGCTCGAACGGCTGCTCAGGCAAGTGAAGCCTCGCGCCGTGGTGATCTCGGTATTCGGCATCCGCGAGGGCCTCTTGTGCACCATGCTGAGCGAAGAGGAGCGACGAAAGGACCCGCTGCTTGCTGCTTGCGACGACCTGGCCCGGCGCCGCTCGCGCTCCATCGACTCAGCCTATGAACTTTGCTTCTGGACCGATGCGCTATTCCGCGCGCCGGGACCAACCGAGACGCCGGAGCAGAGGAGGCTGCGCCATGCCGCCTGCCTCTTGTCAGACATCGGCTGGCACGCTCATCCGGATTATCGCGGTATTCAGAGCTTGAACCTCGTGGCCCACGGCAATTTCGTCGGGGTCGATCATCCGGGGCGGGCGTTCCTCGCGCTTACCGTCTACTATCGCAACGAAGGCACCCTGAAAGACGACCTGAGCCAAAGCCTGATCGAGCTTGTCGACAAGGACATGCTGAAGCGCGCGCGCATCCTCGGCGCCGCCTTCCGCGCCGCCCATATGGTGTCGGCCTCGATGCCGGGCGTGCTCACCAACACGCCGATCGGCTATGAGGGCAACCGCCTGGTCTGGACCCTGCCTGAGCCCTATTCCAACCTCGAAGGGGAGCGGGTGGACCGTAGGTTCAAGGTGCTGGCTGACCTGCTCGACCGGGAAGCTGAAATCCGCGTCGGCCCCTCTTTTCAACTCGCGGCAAGCTGAGTCTCAACTTGCTGGACGAGGCCGCTTTTCCCAAATCATATGTTATGAGGAAAAGCGCCAGCCTTTGGCGTTCCCAGAAGCCCACAGTTAGGCAGCAGCGCTAAGC
>DATDLA010000101.1:0-10343 GCA_036519535.1 Methyloceanibacter sp. | reverse complement strand
TTGCGGCGCTACTGTTTTTGCCTGTTCCGGTTCTCGCTGCGCAATTTCGCGCGCCGCGTGCGCGAGGTCGTGATCGACGGCTCGCGAAGCCGGCGGTCGCGGTCGCCTTGTGTTGAGTGCACCCCGTTCGAAAGCCAGTGTCATACGCAGGCCCGGCATATTGTCGGTGGCGGAGAATTTCATGCCGTGCAGCTCGGCCACCGCCGCCACGAGCGACAGACCAAGCCCTGTTCCAGCCGCACTGGTGCTGCCTTCCGCCCGGTAAAACCTGCGAAAGATCCGCTCCCGTTCAGCCGGCGGAATGCCCGAGCCGTCGTCAGCCACGCTCGCCACCAGTTGCGAGCCATGGTTCACGAGCGAAACCTCGATATGTGATCCGTGAGGCGTATGCCGTATCGCATTATCAAGAAGGTTTGCCAGCATCTCGGAGAGCAGATCTCCATCCCCCCAAAATTTCACCGATGGAGCAATCGTGGCGGTAAGTGTCTTGCCCTCATCTTCTGCCACCGCGGAGAACGCCTCTGCGACTGTCTCAAATAGCTTACTGACATCGAGCTCGCGAAATCCCGCCGTGCGGGTTCCCGACTCGATTTGGGCGATGCGCAATAGGGCCGAGAACGTGTCCAAGATATTGTCGGTCTCATCGAGCGCCGCATCGATCGTCTTTGCGCATTTGGAATTTGCGCCAGACTTGGCGCGCGCAAGTTCGAGCTTTTGTCGCAAGCGTCCGAGCGGAGTGCGCAGCGCATGGGCGATGTCGTTCGAGACTTGGCTCAGGCTCTCCATCAAGAGCTGAATCTGGTCGAGCATCCGGTTCAGAGTGGCGGAAAGCCGGTCGAAATTATCATTCGTGCCGCGCAGGGGCACGCGCGAGCCAAGATTTCCATTGATAATTGCCTCGGCCGTTCGACCGATGGCGTCGACCCGACTCAAAAAGGCGCTGCTGAGCAAGGCTCCGGCGGTCAACGTCAGAACCAGGAAGGCCAGCAGTGCCCAGCCCAAGGCGCCGAGAAATGCCCGGCGAATATCCTCTTTCGATGCAAGATCATCCCCCACGACGAGGCGGTAGCCATTGTCGAGATGGACGGTCTTGACTCGGAAGTACTTGGGATCCTTCCCCTGCGGCGGGTCGGCGATCGCGATATCGCTCCACCCGTCGGTTGTGGGCAGGTTGGACAAATTTCCTGCGAGTCTATTCCCGTCCACATCGGCCAAGAAATACTCTAGTGCGCCGAAGTAATTGATCCGGGTTTCTATTTCCCTGGTCAGCTGCGCAGAACCCTCAGATCGATGCTCCCCTTTCAGGATTTCGATTTCCGCATCAATGCGTGCGCCCATCTGTCGGTCTATCGATGCCTGCACTGTCCAGTAGACGATGAACCCCAAAATTACCGCCGACACGGCAAGGAGGGTTGCATAGAGGAGAGCAAGCCCGAAGCTTGCGGTACGCACTAATCTAAGAGGGAGACCGAATGACATATCCCACTCCCCGAATTGTGTGAATGAGCTGTTGTTGACCGCCCGAGCCAACCTTGGCCCGGAGCCGGCTAATGTGGGTTTCGACAATTTTCGTCTTGGGGTCGAAGTGAAATTCCCAGACCCGCTCCAACAACATCGTCCTCGTCACCACACGACCGGCGTTGCGCATGAGATATTCGAGCAACTTGAACTCTCGAGGCTGCAGTTCGACGCTGGTGCCATTACGCTTTACGCGATGGGCGATAATATCCATCTCCAAGTCGGCAACTCGCAATACGGTCTCGATCGGCGCCAACTGCGGCCTGCGTGCCAGCGCATTGAGCCTGGCCAATAGCTCGGAGAACGCAAAGGGCTTGGTGAGATAGTCGTCGCCGCCAGCTTCAAGTCCTTCCACCCGATCATCGATGCCACCGCGGGCTGTGAGAAACAAAACCGCCGACTTTACACCGGCGCTGCGAATCATCTTCACGATTGTCAGACCATCGACTCCCGGCAGCATGCGGTCGACGACAATCACGTCGTAATCGCCACCGGCAGCGGCCATCAGGCCGTCGCGGCCGTCCGACGCTTGATCGGCAACGTGCCCGCTTCTCCGGAGCCCGTCCACGACGTAGGCAGCGGTCTCAGCATCATCTTCAATGATCAGAACACGCATGTTTTTCACGACGAAATCGGCGCGCTTCCAGAATAGAGGCTGCCGCACTTGCGGCGGTCAGCGGGTCAATGCGACTTCGCTTTGGGGATGCCCTAGAAGTTGTGTCGACGAAAACAGGGGCCGATATGGGGCACGACCCAAAGGTTACGAGATTGTATAGTCTCAGAAAACCAGCGCCGAATGTTGCTGCCTTTGGTCGCGCAGGCGAGGGTTCAGTCTGGCACGCAGGCATTGATTTTCATCGATATCCCCAGAATCTTACATCAAGGAAAAGTACAAGCCGCCCATGTCCGCTAAGGGTCATTCTGAGAAGTCCCCGCGCCGGCTGGTGAGGTCCGCGTCAGATCACCACCATAGTGCCTGCGTCGTCTAGCTCGCCTGCATTCGCCTATGGCCGAATCAGAAATTGAGAATCTCGCCGACGCTAGCGGGGCTCATTGGGCGCGCTCCCTTTCGGCCCAACTCACCTTGGCTTACGCAGGCGCGGGCGTCGCGATCGCAGCCTTGATCAGAACGAGCGCCTCGGGCGAATCCCAATCCGCCGGACCGACCAGGCGCCCGATCTCGTGTCCGTCGCGGTCGATGAGAAGGGTGGTCGGCATGCCTACCGCCTTCAGCTTGCCGAACAGCTTGGCCGTTGGATCGGTGTAGAGGGAAAGATGCGTGGCCCCGGTCTCGGCGAGAAAGCTCTTCGGCTTGTCGCCGCCGCCGCGATCGATATTCACCGCCACCACCTGGAAATCCTTGCCGCCAAGCTCGGCCTGCAGCCTGTCGAGCGTGGCCATCTCCTCCCGGCAGGGCACGCACCAGGTGGCCCAGATGTTGAGCAGCACCATTTTGCCCCGCCAATCGCTCAAGGACTTTGCCGCGCCTTCGCCATCAACGAAGCTGACCTCACCAAGGTCGAGCGGCTTCGGGCGGGCGAGGAACGCCGCCATGGCGCCCTTGTTCAGTCCGGCAAACGGACCCTGACCAGCCTTTTCTCCGGCCGGGGCCGCCGCTCCGCCTTCACCTTGCTTTATCGATGACGCGAGGCGCCCATTGTCAGAAGGGGCAAGACTCAAATATACCGTGGCGAACCCGGCAATCGCCGCAAACGACGCAGCGATGAAAATGGTGGCCGGCGACGCGTCCCGGTCGCGTTTTGCGCTTCTGTTCACGTCTTCCACGCTCACCTCGATTCACAGGGCTCGACGCTCGTGACCAATACCATGTGGGGCGGCCGCTTCCTGGCGAGCCCCGCCGCGATCATGGAGGAGATAAACGCCTCCATCGACTTCGACAAGCGCCTCTGGCGCCACGATATTCTTGCGTCCAAGGCCCATGCCGCGATGCTCGCCGAGAACGGCATCATCACCAAGAAGGAAGCCGAGGAGATCGCCCAGGGCCTCGACAAGATCGCGGCCGAGATCGAGGCCGGCACCTTCAAGTTTGCCCGGGCGCTCGAGGATATCCATCTCAATGTCGAGAGCCGCCTCGCCGAGCTGATCGGGCCGGTCGCCGGCAAGCTGCACACGGCGCGGTCGCGCAACGATCAGGTGGCGACCGACTTGCGCCTCTATGTGCGCGACGAGATCGACGCCATCGATGGGCTGCTCGCCCAATTCCAGCTCACGCTCGCCGAGAAGGCGCTTGCTCATGCCGCGACCGTGATGCCCGGCTTCACCCATCTGCAAACCGCGCAGCCGATCACCTTCGGCCATCATCTTCTCGCCTATGCCGAGATGTTCGGCCGCGACCGGGGGCGCTTCGCCGATGCAAGAGCGCGGCTCAACGAATCTCCCTTGGGTGCCGCGGCGCTCGCCGGCACCGGTTTCGCCATCGACCGCGACGCCACTGCGAAGGCGCTTGGTTTTGAAAGAGCGTCCGCCAATTCGCTCGACGCCGTATCAGACCGCGACTTCGCGCTTGAGAGCTTGGCTGCAGCTTCCATCGCCGCCATCCATCTGTCGCGTCTTGCCGAAGAGATCGTGATGTGGACCTCGCCGCAATTCGGCTTCGCCCGGCTCTCCGACCGCTACACCACCGGCTCCTCGATCATGCCGCAGAAGCGGAACCCCGACGCGGCCGAGCTCGTGCGCGCCAAGACCGGCCGCATTGCGGGCGCCTTCCTCACCCTTCTCATGGTGATGAAGGGCCTGCCGCTCGCCTATGCCAAGGACATGCAGGAGGACAAGGAGCCGGTGTTCGACGCGCTCGCCTCGCTTTCGCTCGGGCTTGCCGCCATGACCGGCATGGTCGGCGATCTCGAGCCTGATGCGCGGGCCATGAAGAAGGCCGCCGGCCGCGGCCACGCCACGGCCACTGACCTTGCCGACTGGCTGGTGCGCGAGGCGCATCTTCCCTTCCGCGAGGCGCATCATGTCACAGGCCGCATCGTGGCCCTTGCCGACACCAAGGGCTGCGATCTGGCAAAGCTCACTCTAGAGGACCTGAAATCGGTCGATCCGCGACTCACTCAAGACGCGTTTTCAGTGCTCGATGTGAGCAAATCGGTCAAAAGCAGGAGTAGCTACGGGGGCACAGCCCCAGCAAATGTGCGGCGGGAGGCCAAAAAATGGATAAAGCGTTTGAAGAAGGGCGCCGGATCGCGATAAAAAGGACCTAAGGGCCGCCAACAAGGCTCAAAGGTCAAAGGGGCACGACCATGGGAAGCGCTTTGCGCGTCCTCCTGGCTATTGCGTTGATCCTGTCCGTAGGCTTGAGCGCCTGCGGCAAACGCGGCTCGCTCGACCGGCCGAAGCCCTCCTACCCCGAGACCAAGGCCGATCCCTCCACCAAGATGTCGCAAGCGCCCGCTCGCTCGCTATGGATTGACCGCTTGCTGCAATAAGGCTTTCTAAGCCTCCATGCACCATTTCACTTACCGGCAAGGAGTCGGCGGTGGGAGCATCCTGCACGCCGAGGACTTGAGCCTTGCCGATCTCGCCGGCTCTGTCGGCACGCCCTTCTATTGCTATTCGACGGCAACGCTCGAACGGCACTACCGCGTGTTCGCCGATGCCTTCACGGGCCTCGACGCGGAGGTCTGCTATTCGGTCAAGGCCAACTCCAATCTTGGCGTGCTCGCAACGCTCGCAAGGCTCGGCGCCGGCATGGATGTGGTGTCGGAGGGAGAGCTTCGCCGCGTGCTCGCCGCGGGCGTTCAGCCTGAGAAGATCGCATTCTCCGGCGTGGGCAAGACCGCTGACGAGATGGCCTTCGCGCTGGAAGAGGACATCTTCGCCTTCAACGTCGAGTCAGAACCCGAGCTTCGCACCTTGAGCGAGACGGCATCGGCGCTCGGGCTCTCAGCGCGCATCGCGCTCCGCGTCAATCCCGATGTCGACGCCAACACCCATCACAAGATCGCCACCGGCAAGGCCGAGAACAAATTCGGCATTCCGTACGGCGAGGCGCTTGCGCTTTATCGCCTTGCCGCCGCGCTCCCCGGCGTCGATCCGCGCGGGGTGCACATGCATATCGGCAGCCAGATCACCGACCTGGCCCCCTTCCGCAACGCCTTCGCGCTCCTCAAGGAGCTCGTCGAGAAGCTCAGGGCCAACAGCTTCGCCATCGACTTCGTCAATCTCGGCGGCGGCCTCGGCGTGCCCTATCGCAGCGACGAGCCGGCGCCACCGCTTCCCGCCGAATACGGCAAGCTCGTGAGGGAGACTGTCGGCGGTCTTGGCTGCAAGCTTCTGTTCGAGCCGGGGCGGCTGATCGCGGCCAATGCCGGCATCCTCGTCTCCCGCGTCCTCTATGTGAAGCGCGGAGAGCCCAAGACCTTCACCATCGTCGATGCGGCGATGAACGATCTGATCCGGCCGACATTATATGAGGCCTATCATGAGATCTGGCCGGTGGCTGAGCCGGCGCCCGGGGCGGCGATGATTACGAGCGATGTGGTTGGACCCGTCTGCGAGACCGGGGATTATCTTGCCCTCGACCGGGCTCTGCCCGAGCTGCGCTCCGGCGATCTCATTGCCGTGATGACGGCCGGAGCCTATGGCGCCGTGCTCGCCTCACAGTATAATAGCCGGCTTCTGGTGCCGGAGGTCCTGGTTGCCGGCGATCGTTATGCCGTGACCCGGCCCCGACCTCACTACGGCGACATGCTGGCGGCGGAGCGGCTGCCTGATTGGCTCAAGCCCGAGCGGCGCTCGTAGGGCCTCCATTTCGCCCGCATCGCTCCCCAAATTACCCGCGTGCTCCACGCGTTGTGCTAAGCCTGATGAAGATGATGCGAAATCTGTTTGCCCGAACGAAAACGCCCCCGGACAGACCGGAGGACAAGTCGCTCGCCCGCCGCTTCGAATGGCGCGTGGGCTTGAGCCGGCTTGCGCTCATCGGTGAGCGGGTATGGGAGGCGCTGCTCGGGCCGTTCCTCGTGCTTGCGGCCTTTCTCATTTTATCCATGTTCGATCTGTGGAGCGCCTTGCCGCCGCTCTTGCACCGCGCCCTGCTCGTCACCTTCGCCGTGGCGCTGCTCGTCTCGCTTCTGCCGCTCATCCGCTTCCCCATGCCGACGCGGGCCGAGGCGCTCAGGCGCCTCGAGCGCCATGCCGATATCAAGCATCGGCCGGCCTCCTCCTACGAGGACAAGCTCGGCACGACATCCCGCGCCGACACGGCACTTCTCTGGGCGGCGCATCGCGAGCGGCTGAGCCGCCTGGTGGCCAAGCTCAAGCCGAGCTGGCCCGCGCCGCGCACCGACCGCAAAGACCCCTATGCCATCCGCGCGGGCCTCCTGCTCGTGCTCATCGTGGCGCTGCTCGCGGCCGGTCCCAATCGGTGGGATCGCATTGCCGCGGCCTTCACCCCCGCCGCGCGCACGTCCACGGCGCTGATGCGACTCGACGCCTGGGTTACGCCGCCGGTCTATACCGGCGTGGCACCCATCGTGCTCGCCGACGGCAGCGAGCCGGTCGGCTCCGGCAACGAAACCTTCCGCGCCCTTTCGGTCCCGGAACGGAGTGAGCTGATCGTGCGCGCCTTTGCGCCGCGCGGTGAAAGCGTGAGCCTCGTGTCGCAACCCGACGACGGCACTCCGGCGAACGCGGTCATCCCCAAGCTCACCGGGAGCCAGGGGCTTTTGGAGTTCAAGCTGCCGCTCACCTCGCCCGGCGCTGTCGATGTGCGGGTCAGCGGCAACACCGTCGCCAAATGGCGCTTCGACCTCATCAAGGACGGCGTCCCGCAGATCGCGCTCATGGGCAATCCGACCACCACGCCGCGCGGCGCGCTCCGCTTGAGCTTCCGCGCCACCGACGATCATGGCGTGGCGAGTGCCGAAGCCCGCTTCGCGCTCGCCGACACCGAGGAGGCCGAAGGGCTGCCGGCACAGCCTCCGGAGCTCGCCGGCGGCAAGCCCGAGGCCGATCCTTTGCTCGAGGCCCCGCTCATGCCGCTGCAATTGCCAAAGGTCAACGCCAAGCAGGTCGAAGGCAAGGCCTCGCAGGATCTCACCGCCCATCCCTGGGCGGGGCTGAAGGTGCGCATGACGCTCGCCGCGCGCGATCAGGCGGGGCAGACCGGCTTGAGCCAGCCCTACGAATTCATCCTGCCCGAGCGCAAATTCACCAAGCCGCTTGCCAAGGCCGTGGTCGAGCAGCGCAAGAAGCTCGTGCGCGAGCGGGATTCGGCGAGCCATGTCGCCATGGCGCTCGATGCCTTGACCATCGGCGGCGAGCGGGCGATCCCCGACAGTTCGGTGTATCTCGCCTTGCGCGACGCCTATTGGCGGCTCGACACCGATCAGTCGCCGGAGTCGATCGCAAGCGTGGTGAGCCAGCTCTGGGACCTCGCGCTGCGCATCGAGGACGGCAACATTCCCGAAGCCGAGCGCGACGTGAAGGCGGCGCAGGACCGGCTGAGCGAGGCGTTGAAGCGGGACGCTTCGCCGGAAGAGATCGATCGGCTGGTGGATGAGCTGCGCAGCGCGCTGTCGCGCTATCTGCAGGCGCTCGCCGAGCAGGCGCAGCAGAAGGGCAACCTTCCCGAGCAGAAGTCGCAGGACGGCGAGCAGGTTGTCTCCGACCAGGAGCTAGACAAGCTGCTCAACAATATCGAGCAGCTCGCCAAGTCCGGATCGAAGGAGCTTGCCGAGCAGATGCTGAGCGAGCTCAAGGACATTCTCGAGCGGCTGCAGACCGGAACCTTCCCCGACAACGCCAAGCAGCAGCGCGTCGGCAAGATGATGAAGGACCTGAACGAGCTCGTCTCCAAGCAGCAGAAGCTGCTCGACGAGACGTTCAAGGCCAAGCGCGAGCAGGGCGTCAATCGGCAGAACGACGCCTTCAATGTGAGCCCCCCTGGCCAGCCCATGGAGTTCGGCCCGGGCATCTTCATGGCGCCCTTCGGCCTGCCGCAAGATGAAGGCTCGGACAGCGGCCGGAGCCCCGGCGGCAACGAAAGCGCACAAGGAAAATCCGGCGGTCGCGGACAGCAACCGGGCGAGAAGGCGCAAGGCCAGCGCCCGGGAGGCAAGTTCGACGATCTCGGCAGGCGGCAGGGCGAGTTGCGCGACGCATTACAAAGCCTGATCGACCGCTTCCGCATCGAAGGCGCGAACCCGCCTGACCAGTTCCCGGAAGCCGGTGAGGCCATGGGTGACGCCAAGGACGCGCTTGGCCAGTCGAATCTCGACGGCGCCACCGAGGAGCAGGGCCGCGCGCTAGATCAGTTGCGCCAAGGCGCCCAGTCGCTTGCCGAGCAGATGATGGAAAACGGCGAGGCCCAGACCGGCAAAGGCCAAGGCAACAGCGGAAAGGACCCGCTCGGACGGCCTGACCGCAGCAATCGCCCCGACCTCGGGCTCAGCGTGAAGGTTCCCGACCAGATCGACATTCAGAAGGCGCGCGAAGTGCTCGACGAGCTTCGCCGCCGCCTTGGCGACCCATCGCGGCCGATGTTCGAGCTCGATTATCTCGAGCGCCTGATCCGGCCCTATTAGCCCGACGCGGTCAATTCGCCGATAAAGGGAAGCTCGCGGTAGCGGTTGTGCAGATCCATGCCGTAGCCGACCACGAACACCGGCGGGCAGGAGAACCCGATGAAGTCGGGCGTGATCGCCGATGCGCGCTTCACCTCTTTGTCGACCAGCACGCAAGTGAGCACGCGGGCAGCACCTCCTTCTAAAAGAAGCGCCTTGGCGAAGGCCAACGTCCGGCCAGAATCGAAGATATCGTCGACGATGACGACGTTGCGGCCTCTAAGATCGCTTTCCACGCCGCGCAGCACCCTCACCTCACCGCGCGAAACCCGCTCGCCGTCATAGCTTGCGAGGTAGATGAAATCGATTTCCGGCTTAAGCCCATGGCGGTGCAGCGCCCTGATCAGATCGGCGGCGAAGATGAAGCTTCCCTTGAGCACCGCGACCACCATGAGGTCGTCGAGCCGCCGTGCGGCAATGTCGCGGGCAAGCTGATCGATGCGGACAGCGATCGCTTCGGCGCTGTAGAGCGGCTTGATCGCGCCCGCCTGGCGCCCGCCCCTGGCCGTCATTTGGGCTTGGCGAAGCGAACCTTGAGGCTGCTCACGGTTTCGGGCGCGCCTGGGATTTCCACCCTGAAGGGCGACTTGGCGCCGGCGCCGAGTGGCAACACCCTGGTCGTGACTTGCGACAGCTGCTTGCCGCTCTTGTCCTGAAGCGCGATCTCCACCGGCGGCACGCTCACCTCGCCGGAGCTCTGGTTGATGATAACGCCGTCGACTTGCAGCACCCGCTGGCCTCCGGTGTCGCTCCACGCCGAGCGAACATTGTCGATCTTGAGCCCGAGCGAGCTCACCGGCCTGCCCATCATGGCGTAGAGCCGCGCCGAGCCGGGCAGCAGCGACACCACGGTCTTGGGTGCGAGCGAGATCATGGCGGCAAGCATGATGAGCAGGAGCGCAAGCACGCCCCAGCCAATGGCGACGACAGGCGGCAGCTTCCGCTTGCGGCCTTCGGCGATGGGCACGTTGGTGGCCAATCCGGCATCCGGATTGACCAAGGCTCCGGCGTTGTAGCCGCCGAGATCCTCAGCCTGCGCTCCCGCGCGCGAATTCGCTCCCATGCCGGCGGTCAATTCGGAACCGTCGCCGCGCATATCGGGCTGCATCTCGTCGTCGGTGCTGAACAGCGGCCCCGCGGGTTTCGCCGGCGGAGGCGGCCGGTCGTTCGGACGCAGGCCGTTGGTCGGCTTTGGCGCAAGACCCTGCTGACTGGGATAGCGGCCGATGGCGTTGC
>DATDLA010000100.1:0-2972 GCA_036519535.1 Methyloceanibacter sp. | reverse complement strand
ATCAGTCGCGCACCGCGGGGAAGGGGGAGCGGCATTCCGCGCCGCCGCGTTCGCCTGAGGCGCGCCTCGAAGAGGCTCTCGGTCTCGCGCGCGCGATTGACCTCCAGGTGCGTGCTCAAGGTCTCGTGCCGTTGCCGCGACCGCGGCCGGCAACCTTGTTCGGCTCCGGCAAGGTCGCCGAGCTTGAAGGCCTGATCCGCGCCGAAGGTGCGGAGCTCGTGATCGTCGACCATCCGCTCACCCCGGTGCAGCAGCGCAATCTGGAGACGGCGTGGGGCGCCAAGGTTCTCGACCGCACCGGACTCATTCTCGAAATCTTCGGCGCGCGGGCGCGCACGCGGGAAGGACGCCTGCAGGTGGAGCTTGCTCACCTCGTCTACCAGAAGAGCCGGCTCGTGCGCTCCTGGACACACCTTGAGCGGCAGCGCGGCGGCTTCGGCTTTCTCGGCGGCCCCGGCGAAACCCAGATCGAAACCGACCGGCGCATCATCGGCGAGCGGATCGAGAGCATTCGCAGCGAGCTTGAGCAGGTGCGCCGCACGCGCGCGCTTCACCGGAAATCGCGGGCGAGGGTGCCCTATCCTTCCGTGGCTCTCGTCGGCTACACCAATGCCGGCAAGTCGACGCTGTTCAATGCGCTGACCGGCGCCGGCGTGCTCGCCGAGGATACGCTGTTCGCCACGCTCGATCCGACCCACCGCGCCATTCGCCTGCCGCATGGTTCCAAGGCCGTGCTCTCCGACACGGTTGGCTTTATCTCCGACCTGCCAACCATGCTGATCGCCGCCTTCCGCGCCACGCTGGAAGAGGTGGTCGAAGCCGATTTGATCCTGCATGTGCGCGACATCGCCGACGAGGCGAGCGTGCATCAGCGCGCCGACGTCAATGCCATCCTTGCCGGGCTCGGCGTCGATGCCGAGGCTGAGCCGCGGCGCTTGCTCGAAGTCTGGAACAAGGCTGATCGGCTCGACGCGGCCGCAAAGCGGCGCATCGAGAATGAGGTCGCCCGCGATCCCGCCCATCCTTGCCTTGTCTCGGCCGTGACGGGTTATGGGCTCAAATCGCTGCTCGGCGAGATCGAGACGAGGCTCAATCGGACCCGCGATACAGTCGATCTCGTGCTTCAGCCCGATGAGGGCGCACTCTCCAATTGGATCTACGAGAATTGCGAGGTGATCGACCGCTCCGATCTCGGCGACGGCGTCACACATTTGCGCATCCGCGTGGCGCCGGAGAAGCGCTACCGGCTCGCCCGCCTCGCCGGCGCGACGCGGCTTGGCATTGCCGCGGCGGAGTAGCTATTCCTTACCGGCAGTCTCCGCGGCTTTCGCCTCGTCCCAGAGTTGGTCCATCTCTTCCAGTGTGGCGTCCTCAGGTGTGCGGCCTTCGGCGCGGAGCGCAGCCTCGATGCTAGCGAACCGCCGTACGAATTTCGCATTGGCATCGCGCAAGGCGCCTTCCGGATCGACGCCGAGATGGCGCGCAACATTGGCCATGACGAAGAGGAGATCGCCAAACTCCTCGGCGACTTTCCGTGAAGGCGCGCCCGTCTCGCGCTTCTCGTCCGCGATCGCGGCTTTCAGTTCTCCGATTTCCTCTTCAGCCTTGGCGAGGACTGGCGCAAGCGACGGCCAGTCGAACCCAACCTTCGCCGCACGCGATTGAAGCTTCACGGCGCGGGTGAGCGCGGGCAGGGCGAGCGGCACATCGTCGAGCAAAGACGCCGCCTCATCTCTGAGGCCGGGCGCAACGTAGCCACGAGTGGCCTTCTCCTCGGCCTTGATGCGCTCCCAGGTGCCGCTGGTCAAAAACGCGCCCCTCAGGCTCGCGTCCTCGAACACATGGGGATGCCGCCGGATCATCTTAGCGGTAATGGCGTCGACCACATCGCCGAAGGCAAAGCGTCCATCTTCCTCCGCCATGCGTGCGTGATAAACGACCTGCAGCAAGAGATCGCCAAGCTCATCCTTGAGCGCGTCGAGATCGCTCCGCGCGATGGCGTCGGCGACCTCGTAGGCTTCTTCGATGGTGTACGGTGCGATGCTCGCGAAGGTCTGCTCGCGATCCCACGGACAGCCCTTCTCAGGGTCGCGCAGCCGCGCCATCACCCGCAGCAAATCCTCGATGCGATAGGGCCGGGGCGGTTGCTCAGCCATGAAGCGGGGCGGGCGAAGCGCCGGCGAACCCTCGCCCCGTGCGCCGCATTTCCTTAACGCCAACAAGGGGATAGCCGAAAGGCTCCGAACCCGCCCCGCATCCTAGATTCGCATAAGGTATATTATGGAAAATTATTGGTAGGGCCGAATTGAGGGACGGAGCGGCAGCGCCAGGAGGCATCGCGGCCTCAGTGCTTCTCATAATGGTCGCGGATAAGTTGGTCGAGCAGACGCACGCCGAAGCCTGATCCCCAGCTGCGATTGATCTCGCTGTCGACCGACGACATCGCGGTGCCGGCGATGTCGAGATGCGCCCACGGCGTTCCTTCCTTGACGAAGCGTTGGAGGAACTGCGCGGCGGAAATCGAGCCACCCCATCTGCCCCCTGTGTTCTTGATGTCGGCCACCTTCGAGTCGATCATCTTGTCGTATTTCGGTCCGAGCGGCAGGCGCCAAAGTTTCTCGCCGGTGGCGTTGCCGGCGTCGATCAGCCGGTTGGCGAGCTCATTGTTGTTGCTGAAGAGTCCGGCATGCTCCTTGCCAAGCGCGACCATCACCGCACCGGTTAACGTGGCGAGATTGATCAGCGCCTTCGGTTTGAAGCGCTCTTGCGCGTACCAGAGACAATCCGCAAGTACCATCCGTCCTTCGGCGTCGGTGTTAAGAACTTCGATAGTGGTTCCGGACATGGCGGCGACGATGTCGCCCGGCCGCTGCGCGGTGCCGCTCGGCATGTTCTCGACGAGGCCGATGATGCCTACGGCGTTCACCTTCGCCTTTCGCTCGGCAAGCTCATGCATGAGACCGACGACGCAG
>DATDLA010000099.1:0-3599 GCA_036519535.1 Methyloceanibacter sp. | reverse complement strand
TTCATGCTCGTGACCTGGACCACGGCCACCTTGGCGGTGATCGGCATCATCCTCGTTCTTGCCAAGAGGCGCCATCTGCTCGGGCTCGGCTTGCCGCAATGGATCTTTCTTGCGCTAGTGCTCATCACCGGGCCAGGTCTGATCGCCAACACGCTCCTGAAGGACCATTGGGCGCGGCCGCGGCCGATCCAAGTCGTCGAATTCGGCGGCCCCGATCGCTTCACGACGGTGCTGGAGCGCTCCGGCAGTTGCGAGCGGAACTGCTCCTTCGTCAGCGGCGAGGCCTCGGCGACGTTTGCCATCGGCTTTGCCATTGCCATGCTCGCGCGCAGAAGGCGCGCCGCGCTGATGGCCGCCGCCGTGACCGCGGGCGGCATCGCCGGTCTCATTCGCATGGGCGAAGGCGGGCATTTCCTGAGCGATGTGGTGTTCGCCGCCGTGTTCATGGCGCTCGACGTGGCGCTTCTCCATTGGCTCGTGTTCCACGTCCTCCTGCAATGGACGCCGGACGAAGCCTGGTGGCATGAGAAGGCCATCGCTCTGACGGAAGACCTCCGCCGCAGATCGGTGGAGGCGATCGCTGCCGGCACTGCGTGGCTGCGACGGACCCTCCCCGAGGCATTTGGTAAGCGCCTTGCCCCGAGGGACGATTCCGATGGAGGCGATTCGCCGCCTTAGGCGACTTCGGGCTAAGGCAGGCCGAGGCTCAGTTGGAGGGAGCGCCCATAGTGGCTACGCCTCGGCGCATTTCGTACTCGTCGGTCGCCCAAATCGCGAGCCCGACGAACAGCAAAGCGGCGAGCGTCAGCGAAACGGCGACGGCGATCTCGACGATGCGGGCCCTGGTTAGCCCCAATCTTCGCGCCTCCGCGCGAATGCCGATGCCATGATGTGGCCGCAACCTTAGAAATCCTCTTGCTTGCCCTCCCTGTCTAAACCCACATCGCCGCCTCGTCGTTGCGCTGTGATGTCGCGCGCGGCGGTGCGCCCCTGCGCTGAATAGTCGGCTTGAGAAGCCTGGATTAACCAAGGGTTTGAGCGCCGGCTCGACTAGGGCGTGACGGCGCTGCGCTGCTGGGCGACGACCGCGCTCTGGCCTTCGGTATCCTCGGCGCCCGGCGCGTCGCGGCCATAGATGTCGGGCCTGAACTGCACCATGCCGTTTTCCGACACGAACGCCGTGAGATAGACGAAATGCACCGGCACCGATTTTCCCAGCGCCACGTTAGTGCTTTTTCCGTTCTCGGCCGCGGCCTGCACTTTCTCCAGCGTCCAGCCTTGCGGGGCAAGCAGCCAGGCGACCAGGTCGAGCACCTGCTGCACGCGCACGCAGCCCGAGCTGAACGCCCGCGCCGACTGGCTGAACAGCTGCTTCAGCGGCGTGTCGTGCATGTAGACGCTGTGCTTGTTCGGCATATTGATGCGCACCACGCCGAGCGCATTGAAGGTGCCGGGGTCTTGCACGAACCGGTAATTGACCACTTCCGGCGCGTTCCAATCGATTGCCGCCGGATTGAGCGAGCCCCCTTTCGCCACCACGCTGAAATGCTCCTCGGTGAAGTAGCTCGGATCCTTGCGCAGCTTCGGAATGAGATCGGCATGCGCGATGCTCTCCGGCACGGTCCAGGTCGGATAGAAATTGACCTCGACGATCTGCGCCGACACCGCGGGCGTGGCGCGCGTCGGCTTGCCCACGACCACGTTGCTCCCGAGCGCGAGGCTGCCGCGGTCGACCGCTTGCAGGGTGAAGGCCGGCACGTTGACCAGCACGTAGCGCGGCGCCTTGTTGATCTTCATCAGCGACCTGACGCGGGCAAGATTGGTCTCGAGCTGCTGCAGCCGTTCCTGGGCCGAGACGTTGAGCGCTGCTAGCGTGCGCGAATCGACGAAGCCGCTGACGCGCACGCCGTTGCGAATCTGGAAGCGGGCAAGCGCCTCCTGAAACTCGCCGTCGAACACCGGGCTCTCCCTGCCGCCGCTCGCGAGATCGCCGGTCATGGCGAGCTGACGCCTGATGGCGACGATGTCGGAGCCGGAATCTCCCAGCCTCAGCGTGACGGTGCCAGAGACTGCCGGCCAGCCGCCGGCAGCGACGATCTGGCGATATCGCTCGATGCCATGTTGCAGCGCCGCGACCGAGCCGTCGCTGACGAAAGGCACGCTCATGCCGTATCCGGGACTGAGCCGATCGTAGAGCTCGGTGCGCGCCTGCTCCCGCCGCGCCCTTTCCTCTGGCGTCGCCGGTCCGGTGCTGCTGGCGAATGGATTGAGCGGATCGAGGATGCCTGCGCTCGATGGTGTGATTGCGATCGCGCCAAGCAGCATCGCTGCCGCCGCCGTGGCGGGGCGGAAACGCGCAACTAACTGCCGTCTTCCGAGGCCCTCAGATGGCATGCGCCAGCAAATTTCCCGTCCCGGCTATGTGACCAGCGATGGAATCGAGCACGTATCGCGCCGCCCGCGCAACCCCAAAAAGGCAGTCGAAAGCCTTAGGAATTGCAACCCGCATTATGCACGAAGCTGCTGGCCGAGGCGCTCGAGTAGCCGGTCGATGAAGGGGCGCTGGCCGGGTAGGATCTTCTCACGCGCCTCCGCGAAGGTGAACCAGGCAGCTCGGTCGACCTCCGGGAAAGATCGTATGCTGCCGCTCTTCGGCGGCCACTCCATCTCGAAAAGGTTGGACCTGAGCATGCTCGGATCGAAATCGCCCTCAATAGCAAAGGCGGTGATCAATTTCCGGCTCGGCTGCGCGATTTCGCCAAGCTCGATCGCGTCACCTGCCGGCGCCGGCGCTCCAAGCTCTTCTTCGAATTCGCGGCGGGCGACGGCGAGCGCGTCCTCGCCCTCTTCATATTCGCCCTTGGGGATCGACCAGGCGCCCTGATCCTTCTTCGCCCAGAACGGCCCGCCCGGATGCACGAGCAGCAGGCGGAGCTCATCGCCTTCCCCGCGATACAGCAAGATCCCTGCGCTCCGCTTGGCCATGTCACTCCTCTGGCCCGAAAATAAACGCGAGCTCAACCGGAGCTTCAAGGGCGGTTCAACCAGCCTGGCCTAGAAGGCCATTTCCTCGACCTGGAAACCGTGACACCGCTCAAGGAGATTGCCATGACCAAGAATTCTTCCGACGCCCCCGATGCGACGCTCGCCCTCCAAACCGTTGCCGAGGCGAGCCAGACTAGCTCCACACAGGAAGGCACCATCTTCGATGACCTCTCGCTGCTTGGCGCCCTGCTTTTCGGGGAGCCGATCACCGAGGCGCTTATCGATGAGGTCGCGCCCGACCGCCGGCATTAAGGCGCAAAAAAGCCGCCGCGGGGAGAACCCGGCGGCGGCTTTGCGTTAAACCAACGATCGTGGAAGAGGGGAAATCTCGATGAGGGCTCTGGAGGGCCCTTGTGTTGCGCTCTGCGCAATCCGCGCTCAAGCAGCGCGAACCCACTCGTGGGGAAGCGCGATAGCGCAAATTCAAGTCAACGCCCTTGGTAAGCCTGGCGACGACCTACTCTCCCGTGCCTTAAGACACAGTACCATCGGCGCTGGAGCCTTTCACGGCCGAGTTCGGGATGGGATCGGGTGTGGGCGCTCCGCCAGTATCA
>DATDLA010000098.1:0-5337 GCA_036519535.1 Methyloceanibacter sp. | reverse complement strand
TCGGGGCCGAAATGCTCGGCCTGCCGCTCGACAAGGTCAAAGTGAAGATCGGCGATTCAGACTTGCCGCCGGCTCCCGTCGAAGGCGGATCGTGGACCGCCGCGTCTGTCGGTTCGGCGGTGATGGAGGCTTGTGACGGCGTCCGCAAGGAGCTGCTAAGCCGGGCGGGCAAGCTCAAGAATACGCCGCTCGACGGAGCAGAGTTGGCCGACGTGACGTTCGTTGACGGCGAGATCAGGATGAAGGGCGATCCTTCCCGCCGCTTGCCCCTGTCCGAGGTGCTGCGCGGGGCTAACGAGTCCATCACGTCGGAACTGACCTCGATACCGGACTGGAAGACCTTGCAGCGATACTCCCACAAAGTCCACTCGGCGGTGTTCGCCGAGGTGCGGCTCGACGAGGAACTCGGCATGCTCCGCGTCGTGCGCGTGGTCAGCGCCGTGGCCGCCGGCCGCATCCTCAATGCCAAGACAGCGCACAGCCAGATCATGGGCGCCGTAGTCGGCGGCATCGGCATGGCGCTGCATGAAGAGACGGTGATCGACCACCGCTATGGCCGCTTCATCAACCACAATTTCGCCGAGTACCATGTGCCGGTAAACGCCGATATCCATGACATCGAGGTCATTTTCGTCGACGAGCGGGAAACTCATCTCAACCCCCTCGGGGTGAAGGGCGTCGGCGAGATCGGCATCGTCGGCACTGCTGCGGCAATCGCCAACGCCATCTATCACGCCACCGGTGTGCGGGTGCGCGACCTTCCCATCACCATCGATAAGCTGCTGGGGCTGACGCCGCCACGTGAGACCGCCCGCGCGAAGTAGATTGACCTCCGGTCGGGCTTGTCTTCATCCCTCCCCTTGATGGGGAGGGTGGCGAGCCCGGCTCTTGGCAGGGATCGCCGGGTGGGGTGATGCGCTTGCCTCCACCCCGACGCCGCCGGTTTCCGATGCTCTACCGCTTCGCTGCTTGAGCGTGCCGGCGTCGTCGGACCTCCCCACAAGGGGAAGGTACGGAACCCCCAATTTTCTGTAACAAACGACCCTTGTCGCGAAGCGCAGGAAGGACCAGTTTCCACCCATGTATTCGGTCAAGGAGATCTTCTACACGCTGCAGGGCGAAGGCGCGCAAGCGGGGCGGCCTGCCGTGTTCTGCCGCTTTGCCGGCTGCAATCTATGGACCGGCCGCGAGGCAGACCGCGAGACCGCGACCTGCAATTTCTGCGACACCGATTTCGTCGGCACCGACGGCGATGGCGGCGGAAAGTTTGCGGACGCCGATGTGCTCGCCAGGGCCTGCCGCAACGCCTGGTGGGGAAAGAGCGGCACGCCTCCCTTCGTGGTGCTCACCGGCGGCGAGCCCATGCTGCAGGTAGATGAGCCGTTGATCGTCGCCCTCCACGCCGCAGGCTTCGAGATCGCCATCGAGACCAACGGCACGCTGCCGGTTCCCCGTTCCATCGATTGGATCTGCGTGAGCCCGAAGGCCGGCGCCGATCTGGTGCAACGCTCAGGCGATGAGTTGAAGCTCGTTTATCCGAAGAGCGAGTTCGAGCCCGCCGCGCTCGAACACCTCGACTTCGCCCATTTCCTTCTGCAGCCCATGGATCAAGGCGCGCTGAAGACTGCTGACAATGCGCGCGCAGCCATCGAATATTGCCTCGCCCATCCCAAATGGCGCTTGAGCCTGCAGACCCACAAGCTTCTCGGCCTGCGTTAAGGCTGCCGCCAGGAAATCCAGTTTTCCAATGGCGCATGATCTTTTTCGGAAAACCGGTTTCCACTTTTCCGGATCATGCTCTAAACCACCGCCATGCGTATCTATAAGGAATTCCTTTTCGAGGCCGCCCACTTTCTACCCTCGGCGCCTCCAGGCCATCCCAATTCCCGCATCCACGGACATTCGTTCCGCGCCCGCGTCACCATCGACGGCGAGCCTGATCCCATGACCGGGGTGCTGCTGCATTTCGACGACATCGAAGCCGCGCTGGCCGAGGCGCGCGAGGCTCTCGATCACCACTTCCTGAACGAGGTCGAGGGGCTCGATGTGCCGACGCTCGAGCGCATCGCCGTCTGGCTGTGGGATCGCCTGCACAACCGGCTGTTCGGTCTCTCCGAGATTCAAATCTCGCGCGACAGCTGCCATGAGGGTTGCATCTATGCCGGCCCGCGGCGTCTGTAAGCGCCGGCGCAGGGTGGAGTAGAACCTATGGCGACGAAGAGCACCAAGCCAAAGCAACTCGGCAAGCCCACGCCGATTCCGGCATCGCCCGACAAAGCGTTGCTTGAGCGCGTCGCGAACCCGCATCCTGAGACGCTCTACGCCGCCCGCTTCACCGCGCCTGAATTCACCTGCCTCTGCCCGATCACCGGTCAGCCCGACTTCGCCCATCTCGTCATCGACTACGCGCCGAAGCGCTGGCTGCTAGAGTCGAAGTCGCTCAAGCTCTATCTCGCGAGCTTCCGCAATTACGGGACCTTCCATGAGGACGCGACGGTCACCATCGGCAAGCGCATCGTCGATCTGATCGAGCCTGCCTATTTGCGCATCGGCGGTTATTGGTTTCCGCGCGGTGGCATCCCCATCGACCTGTTCTGGCAATACGGCATGGTGCCTGAGGGGTTGTGGCTGCCCGATCAAGGCGTGCCGCCCTATCGCGGGCGCGGCTAGAAGCGTCATGGTGAGGTGCCCGGCCGTCCTTCGAGGCTCGCTCCGCTCGCGCCTCAGGATGACGGCCGGGCCTCGAACCATGTGTACGTGGTCAGGACCCTTTCACCAGCCGGTCAATCTCGATCAGCTCGGCAAGTAGAGAGGGCAGATCTTTCAGCGGCAGCATATTGGGTCCGTCGGAGGGCGCATGGTCCGGATCCTGGTGGGTCTCGATGAAGATGCCGGCGACGCCGACGGCGACCGCGGCGCGCGCCAGCACCGGAACGAAACGTCGCTCGCCGCCGCTCTGCGCCCCCTGCCCTCCAGGCTGCTGCACCGAGTGGGTGGCGTCGAAGATCACCGGCGCGCCGGTCTCTGCGAGGATCGGCAAAGCGCGCATGTCGGAGACGAGCGCGTTATAGCCGAAGGAGACGCCGCGCTCGGTGATGAGCACCTGCGGGTTTCCGGCGCCAACCACCTTGGCCACCACATGGGTCATGTCCCAGGGCGCGAGGAATTGCCCTTTCTTCACATTGACCACCTTGCCGGCGAGCGCCGCGGCGATGAGAAGATCGGTCTGGCGGCAGAGGAAGGCCGGGATCTGTAGCACGTCGGCCGCGTTGGCCACGGTGGCGCATTGATCCGGCTCATGCACGTCGGTGAGCACGGGAAGGCCGGTCTGCTCCCTGATCTCGGCGAAGATGGGCAGGGCTTCGATAAGCCCCATGCCTCTCGCGCTTCTCGCACTCGTGCGGTTCGCCTTGTCGAAAGAAGTTTTGTAGACGAGGCCGATGCCGGCTCTGCCAGCGATCTCCTTCAGCGCCTCGGCGGTTTCCAGCGCATGCGCCCGGCTCTCCAGCGCACAAGGCCCGGCGATCAACGCAAGCGGCAAAGCGTTGCCGAAGCGTGCGGCACCCACCGCGACAACGGGGCTTGGCGGGGGCTTCATGGCTGCTGTCATGGCCGGACCATGGGCGGCGGAGCGTCAGGCGTCAACCGGGTCGCGGGCATGCGCAAGCGCCCCCGAGCGGTGACGGGGGATCTCTTCATGCGTCCATTCTACCGAAAACGTGCCTCCAGTTCTTGGTCATGGCCGGGCGCAGTCCCGGCCATCCACGAATTTTGCCCAAGTTCCAAAACGTGGATGGCCGGCACAAGGCCGACCATGACGTGACAATGAGATTGTCTGATAGAATGTTTCCACGTCAAAAATTGGGAGCGGCTCATGCCAAGTATCCGACTCATGGCCTTGCTCGCCGCTATCGCCCTTCTCGCCGCGCAGCGGGCGCAGGCCAACCCCATCGACGACTGCAATCAAAACGAGAACCCCGAGAAACAGATCGACGGCTGCACAGAGTTTCTCCAGCTCGACCCGTTCAGCCCCTATGTCGCCCTGGCCTATGGAAGGCGCGGCGAGGCCTATATGCGCAAGGGCGATCTCAGCCACGCCATCGCCGATTTCGATCAGGCCGTGGCCATCGATGGACGCCAAGCCAGATTCTATGTCGGCCGCGGCCTCGCCTATCGCGACAAGGGCGATCTCGACCACGCCATCGGAGATTTCAGCAAGGCCATCGAGCTCGACTCCAAGTTCGGCGAGGCCTTCATCAATCGCTGCGTCGTTTACGAGGATAAGGGGCAGGCCGATCTTGCCATCGCCGATTGCACCGCCGCTATCGCCATCAATCCCAAGGACGCCGTCGCTTACAACGATCGCGGCGTCGCCAGGGAGAAAGCAGGGAAGATCGAAGACGCGATCGCCGACTACAGCACCGCCATCGAGCTCGACTCAGGCTATCGCGACGCCTACGCCAACCGCGCCGTGCTTTACGAGCACAAGGGCGAAAAGGAGCGGGCAATCGCCGATTACCGCGCGGCGCTCGCCAAGAATCCCACCCCGCAAGACCGCAAGGATCTTGAAGCTGCATTGAAGCGTCTCGGCGCAGCCCCCTGATTTCACTCAATCGAATGGGCCTGCGCGCGCCGGTCCCTATTCGGGGCGGATTTGGTCTGGCATCATGACGGCTTCGCTAGGGGGAGATCGCCATGAACATGAAAAAGGCAATCGCGGAATTCATTGGGACATTTGCGCTCGTGCTAGTCGGATGCGGCGCCGCTGTCATTGGCGGAATGGGAAGTGGCGCGACCTCGATTGATGCGCTCGGCATCGGCGCGGCCTTCGGCCTCACCATCGTCGCCATGGCTTACGGCATCGGCCAAATCTCCGGCTGCCACATCAATCCGGCGGTCAGCTTCGGCGTGCTCGTCGCCGGCCGCATGACGACGCAGGACTTCATCACCTATGTGATTGCGCAAGTTCTCGGCGCCATTGCCGGCGCCGTGGTTCTCTATCTCATTCTCTCCGGCAAGGCGTCTGGCTGGAATGGCGGGCTCGGCCAGAACGGCTGGGGGCCGGGCTATCTCGGCGAGTACGGTCTCGGAGCCGCCCTCATCTATGAGGTGGTCGCCACCTTCCTGTTCCTCGTCTGCATCCTCGGCGTCACGCAGAGGGGCGCGCCGGTCGGCATCGCGGGCCTCGCCATCGGGCTCACGCTTATCGCGCTCCATCCGTTCGGCATCAACATCACCGGCACCTCTCTGAACCCCGCCCGCTCGCTCGGGCCGGCGATCGTCGGCGCCGTGGCGAAGCCGGAGCGGCTGGCGCAGGTGTGGCTGTTCATCGTGGCG
>DATDLA010000097.1:0-2490 GCA_036519535.1 Methyloceanibacter sp. | reverse complement strand
CATCGCCACAATTCGCCTACGTTTCCGCGATAGGCCTACGCGCGACGCCTTCCAAACGCGCACGTCTCCCGAGTTTTTGGCCAATTTGAGGGGGAATATGGAAAGCCGCCCATGGTCTTGGCTGCTTGGCCTTATCCTTTGAACGGTCGGCGCCTTGGCTTCGATCGGATGGTGACTTTTGACGGTGAAAGCCTTCGAGGGTGATGATGATTCAGGGGCCCCAAGAGCGCCAAGAGATCGAGCGGCAGAGCGGCGATCGCAGTTTCATGTTCATGGACGGCCACCAGGACCGGATTGCCGGCCGCGGGCTTGGCTACTTGATCCTCCTCAACGGGGTTGCCGCCATCGTCATGGTCGGGGCCTTTGTCTACGGCTTCCAGATCAGCGCCGAGCCGAAGCTTGCCGCCGCCATGCTGGTGTTCGGCGTTGGCGCGGTCGCCGCTCTGCTCAGCTCGTTCATCGCCTATCTCAATCGGATCGTCCGGGCGGAAATGCCCGATAAACCAAAGCTCCCGAGGGCCTTGCGTCTCGTGGCCATCGCCGCCGTGATCGTCAGCGGGGCTGCGTTCCTCTCCGGCCTCAGCATGGTCGGGACCACCTCGACCGCCAAATCGAGCTCGCAGCCGAAGACAAGACTCCAGGACAAGGCCTTGGCCGAGAGGAACTCCTCGGCCAACAAGGATTCCTCCCGCATCTCTCCGGCTGGGGATGACGCCCGGTAAGGGCACAACGCGATTCGACTTCCGCCCCCGGACGTGATTAACTATTAGGCGCCTTGGGAGGGATAGCGCCCGCAGAAGCGCGCAAAGCCGTGGCTACCCGGTGAGACCGGAGAAGCAACGCGTGCCCAGGACGGTGGTAGATTTCCCGATTTGTTGCTGGCCGCTGACCTCGAGCCTGATGATGATGGTTCGCGCGTCATCGCCCGTTCCTGCCTCGCGCTTGCACTGGCCCCAACCATCCTGCACCCCCCTGGGGGCTTCGCGCCCCCTGACGCTGGCGGGGAATAAGAGGGTAGATACATGACCATGACCTTCAATCCCGATGCTGCCGCCAACAATAAAAAGACTGAGACCGCCAATAAGAACGAGACCTTCAATCCCTTGGCCCAGTTCGAGAGCATGAAATTCGACACCGCCATTCCGGAGGCCATGCGTGCCTTTGCCGGCACGGCGGTGATGCAATCGCGCGAGGCCTATGAGCGCGCCAAGGCTACGCTCGACGCCGGCATCGAGGCCGTCGAGCGCTCCTACGACGCCGCCGGACAAGCGGCCACCGCGCTCAACCGCAAGATCATCGACATCGCCCAGCGCAACGTGAACTCGGGCTTCGATTTGGCGAAGAGCTTGGCGAGCGCCAAGAACCTCGCCGAGGTGGTCGAGCTGCAAGGCGCTTATTGGCGCAAGCAACTCGATGCGCTCATGGCGCAAGCCGAGGAGGTCCGCGAGCTCTCGGTCAATGCGAGCGTCGACGTGGCTGAGCCGATCAAGCGCCATGCGACGCATCAAGCCGAGCAGGTTCGCGCCATGTCGAAGAAGGTGACCGCCGAGGCTGCCGAGGCGATCAAGCGGCAAGCGTCGAATCTGGAGCAGGATCTGCGCCGGGCGAGCTGAGCAGCGCACGCATCCGCGAAGTGCCGTCATTTTTTGCGATCCCGCAAGGGTTGCGGGACGCGGGCGATGAGCCGTATTGAGGCATCGCCCCCGCGAGGTTTGCGTATATAATCGCACCTGGGCCCGGAACGTCTGACCGGCAGTTCAATGGTCGCGCGGGGTTCGGAAGTGAGGGGGGTATGAGCAAAGCGTTGACTTGCCTTGCCGCGGGCCTCTTGGCGGTCCTCGCAGCTTTCCCCTCAGCACCGGTCTCAGCCCAAGGCTACGAGAGCCCTCCGACCTTCTCCGCGGCCAAGGTGTTGCCGCCGGAATTGCTGCAAAGCCCCTATCACAAGATCGTCGGGCCCGTCACGGTGCAGGGGTTTCTCAACCGCTATCAGATGCAGACGAAATACGGGACCTTCACCGTGGAGGGCACCGAGCTCCTGCGCATGCGCGTGCGTGAGGTGGCGGCCACGGCTGAGCTGGAGAAGGTCAATACCGCCGAGACCTTGGTCGCCTCGGCCGGGCGCACCGCGCTCAAGCCGGTCGAGACCGCCAAGGACCTCGTCACCGCGCCGGGCAAGACGGTGGGCGAAGCCTGGAAGGGCGTGGGCGGCTGGTTCAACCGGGTCGATGCCTCGATGTCGGCGACCGATCCCAATCGCGAAGGCACCGTCGCCTCGCTCACCGGCGGCAGCAAGGCGCGCCGCAAGCTCGCCTACCATCTCGGCGTCGATCCCTACACCACCTTCGAGCCGTTGAACGCCGAGCTTACCCGCGTGGCAAGCGCAAGCGCCGTCGGCGAGACCGGGGTCAATATCGGGCTCGCCTTCGTCACCGGCGGCGCCGGCATCGCCATCAGCGTCGGCGGCACGACGAGCACCGTGCGCGAGGT
>DATDLA010000096.1:0-2287 GCA_036519535.1 Methyloceanibacter sp. | reverse complement strand
GCCCTGCCAGTCGCCGGCGCGTGAGAAGCGGCGCTTCACGCCGGAGAAGGACGCGAGAGCGGAACGGATCACCTCATCGCTCACGCCTGCCTCGACCGCTGCGGCAAGTGCTGCGAGCGCATTCAACGCATTGTAATGACCGAGCACGGGGAGCGTGAGGTCTTCGAGCTTGCGCGAACCGCCCTTCACCGCGTAGCCGAGACGGGCATCAAAGGTGATCTTGTTGTGATCGGGACGCAAATTTAACAGCCTGATATCGGCATCACGCGCGGCGCCATAGGTCACGGTCCGGCGTCCGTTGGCGGCGCCGCCGAGTTTCGCCAAAAGCTCGCGCACCACGGGATGATCGATGCAAGCGACGGCGAGACCGTAGAAGGGGATCGCCTCGATAAATTGGAGAAAGGCGAGATGGAGCGCCTCGACCGACGGCCAATAGTCCATATGCTCGGGATCGATATTGGTGACGACGCCGATCTGGGTGGGAAGCTTCAAGAAGGTGCCGTCGGACTCATCCGCCTCGACCACCATCCAGTCGCCCCTGCCGATCCGCGCATTGCTGCCCCAGGAATTGATGATGCCGCCGGTGATGACGGTTGGATCGAGATCAGCGGCCTTGAAAATATCGGCGATAAGCGACGTTGTCGTGGTCTTGCCGTGGGTGCCGGTGATGGAAACGGTGGCGCAAGGGCGCATCAGCTCGGCCAGCATCTCGGCGCGGCGGATGATCGGGATGCCGCGCTCCTTGGCCGCCTCGAATTCCGGATTGCCGGACTTCACCGCGGTCGAGATGACGAGATAGGACGCGCCATCGATATTCGAGGGGTCGTGGCCGATCAGGCAGCGGATGTTGCGGGCGCGCAGGCGATCGAGATTGGCGCTGTCCTTCAGGTCGCTGCCCTGAACGGTGTAGCCGCGGGTATGCATCACCTCGGCAATCGCGCTCATGCCGATGCCGCCGATGCCGACGATATGCACGAGGCCGGTCTTTTGCGGATCGGGCATGTGCATACGACGCTACTCCTTGGACTTCACAAGCTCATCCACGAGATCGGCGAGCCGTTTCACGGCGTCGACCGTGGCCATGGCATGCGCCTTTTTCGCGGCGTCCGCCAGACGCTCCGGCGAAGACAGCAGACCTTGCAGCAGCTCGGCCAGGCGCTCGGTGGAAAGCTCCGACTGACGCACGCACCAGCCGCCGCCAACCTCTTGCAGCCGTGTTGCATTTTCAAGCTGATCGTTGTCAAGGGCGTGGGGCAGCGGCACCAGCAGGCAGGGCCGCCCGATTGCGGTCAGCTCCGCCACGGTCGAGGCGCCGGCTCTCGCGATGACGAGCTGCGCCGTGGCGATCCGCTCCGGCAGATCGCGGAAGAAGGGCGCAAGATGCGCGGCGATCTTGGCGCTGGCGTAAGCCTCGCGAAGCGCCGCCAAATCCTCCTCGCGGGCCTGCTGCACGATCGTGAGCCGCTCGCGCATCTCATCGGGCAGGCGCTCAAGCGCCGAAGGCAACGCTTCGGAAAAGAAGCGGGCGCCTTGGCTGCCGCCGAACACAAGCAGCAACAGGCGCGATGAAGCGTCCGGCGCCGCGTAAGGCACGTCGCGAAACTTGAGCACGGCGTCGCGCACCGGAATGCCGGTGAGCCTCGCCTTGACTTGCGCCTCGGGGCTCAGCAGCTTGGTCGGCATAAAGGACAGCGCGATCTTGTCGACGACGCGCGACAGAAGCCGGTTGGCGCGGCCCATCACCGCGTTCTGCTCGTGGATTGCCGTCGGGATGCGGAGCGTGCGCGCGGCGATGATGGGCGGCAGCGTGGGATAGCCGCCAAAGCCGATCACCGCCTTCGGCCTCAGGCGCAACAGCATGCGCAGCGCGCCGGCATAGCCGATGCCGAGCCGGGTGAAGGTGGCAGTGACGGCGATGGGAGAGCGGCTGGTGAGCGTGGCGGACGGAATGCGATGAATGGCGCGGGCGGGAAAGTCGCCGCCATATTTCTCAGCCCGCATGTCGGTGGCGAGCTCGACGGCATAGCCGCGGCGCCGAAGCTCCTGGGCGAGGGAGGCCGCGGGGAACAGATGGCCGCCCGTGCCGCCAGCGGCGAGCAGGATCGGCCGGTCGCTCAAGCCACCTGCTCCGAGGCAGCCTTGCCCTTCTGGGAGCCGGATTCGCCTTCGGCTTCCCTCGCGGCATTGCGCGGCAGGCGCCCGGCAATAGGCCTTCGCCGCGTCAGCCCGAGGACAAAGCCCATGGTCAGCGCCATGGCGAGCAGCGATGAGCCGCCATAGGAGATGA
>DATDLA010000095.1:0-2559 GCA_036519535.1 Methyloceanibacter sp. | reverse complement strand
CATTGGGGTGCCGCAGGCCAATCGCCCCGAGCGCAAAGGTTGCCAAAATCGCGATGGTGAAAAGGATGTAGCGCGGAGTGAAGGGCAGCAGCAGATAACGCAGCAGCGTTCCCTCGCCGAAGCTGCGAAAGGATTTCAGTTCCCGAGAATGCCGCTATTTTAGGCGTAGTAGGGTGTCAGTTTTACAAAGGTCGCGGCGCTTTCCCGCACCGCAAGCATCTGTCACACAACTGTAACATTCCGGCTCTCAGCTGGCCGGGGAGCGAAAGTGAATGTCAGCCATCGCGATCACCTCTCCCGGCGATGCCACGGAAGCGCGGGCGAAGCCCTTGGCCGGCTTGGTTTTTGCCTATCGCTTCCACCCCGATGGATCGTCGGAGCAGCTCAATGTCGAGCAGCCGCCGGCGCCAGAGGCTCTGGCTCCATTTCAACCTCGCCGATACGCGTGCCGGCCAATTCTTGGCCGCCACACCCGAGCTTCCCGCGCCGGCGCGGGCGCTTCTCGTCGCTGCCGACGAGCATCAGCAGCTGCAAGGGGGCGAAGCCTGCCTTTACGGTGTCCTCGCCGATCTCGTCTGTGGGCTGAGCGGCGCCACGGAGGAAATAGGCTTTCTGCATTTTGCCCTGACCGAGAAGGTGTTCATCTCCAGCCGCCGGCATCAGCTGAACGCCATCGAAGCGACTCGCAAGGCGCTCCGTCTAGGGGCCAAGGTTCAAACGCCAGCCGCCCTGCTTGAATTGATTGCCGGGCAGATGATCGAGTCGCTCGACCAGTTTGCTGACGGTCTTGCCGATCAGCTCGACCATGCCGAGGAAAGGATCTTGGCCGATGAGCTGAATGTCGACCGCAAGGTGGTCGGCAGCGTGCGGCGCACGACCGTACGGGTGCATCGGCAACTGGTCACGCTCCGCGCGCTCATCCAGCGCTTCGAGCATGAAATCGAGGAGTCGGAGAATCCGGCCCTCAATCTGCGGACGAAGAAACTTCTTCAGCGGCTCGATTGGGTCGATACCGAGATCGTCGAGCTGCGCGACCGTTCGCGGCTGCTGCAGGAGGAGATCATGCTGAAAGGCAGCGAGCAGACCAATCGCAGTCTGCACGTACTCGCGATCGTCACCACCGTCTTCCTGCCTGCGACCCTGGTTACCGGCATCTTCGGCATGAATGTCGCCGGGTTGCCATTGACCGAGTACAAGTCCGGATTCCTTTGGGCCATGGTGCTCACCGTCAGCGCAGCTGCCTTCGTCTATTGGCTGTTGAGGCGCTTAGGCACGGTTGGGCGGTGAGGCGCGCGCGGCGCGCCGGAGCTGACGCGCGACGAGGCTGGGGACGAGCGCGTTGAGCAGAAACAGGGCGCGAAAGATCGCGGGCTTCACCACGGTGCGCTTGCGCCGTTCCACGCCGGCAAAGATAGCCTCCGCCGCCTCGTCCGCCGAGAGCGTCGGCGCAAGCCAGGGGTTTGCCTTGGGGAGCTGCTCCCGACTCCCAGGATTGTGCTCCCAATAGGGCGTGTCGACCGTGCCGAGCACGACCAGGGTCACGCTCACGCCTCTGCCTTTCACCTCGCTGCGCAGCCCCTCGGTGAAGCCGGCAAGCGCCCGGCGCGCGGCGATATAGGCGGCAGCGTTCGGCCAGGCGAGATAGGACGCGGGCGAGGTAACGCAGGCGATGGCGCCGCTTCTCCGCGCAAGCATCAGCGGCAGGAAGGCGCGGGTGAGGTTGAAGGCGGCAAGATACGGCACCTCGATCATGGCGGCCGCGTCCTCAGCCGTGGTCTTGCTGACCGGCAGAAAGCGTCCGGCGCCGGCATTGTTGATGAGGACGTCGGGTGTGCCGACTTCGCGCGCGATCTTGGCGCTCGTCTCTTCGATGGCTTTCGCATCGGCAAGATCGATGGCGTAGGCCGTCGCGCTGCCGCCGCCTTGTCGAATGGCCCCGGCCACAGCCTCCAGGCGCCCGGCGTTGCGGGCAAGCAGCAGCACATGGGCGCCGGCGCGGCCATAGCGCTTGGCGAGCGCCGCGCCGATGCCGCTTGAGGCTCCGGTGACGAGGACGAGCTTCGATGCCATGGGAGGGGTGTCCACGCACTTACCAAGTCACGGTAACTGTCAAAGCCTCTGCCCTGACATCATTGCCAGAGTTTGCGTCCGAACAGTGGGCGTCGAACTGTGGCACAAACGCTACAGGCTCTGGCGAACCGATGGCTTGGCGCCGGCGAGGTACTGCCAACGCATCCCCGCCGCTATATCTTACCGGCTCTCATTTTGGTGCGAAGGGGGTCCTTACATGAGGTCGTTTTTGTGCGTCTCTACCTACGTTTTGGTCGTGGCGGGGCTTTGCCTGGCCGCGGCGGCGCCGGCGCATGCGGGCGGTTGCAGCAAATTGGTGGGAACGGCGGATGGTTGGGACAAGGCTGATGCGCTGAGCGGCGCGCAGGCGGCGCTTGCCGGAGCCGTCGCCGATTTCAAGAAGAGCAAGGGCGCGGTCACCGTCACCGCCATGCGGGCCAAGCCCCAACCTTATTGGCGGGAGTCAGTCTCGGCCGATCTCTTCCTCAA
>DATDLA010000094.1:0-3099 GCA_036519535.1 Methyloceanibacter sp. | reverse complement strand
CCTTGGCCCGCTTCATCATGTCGAGGGCTTCGATGGCGCGCTTTCCGCCGATGAACATGGCGGTGCGCTTCACCCCCTCGGGCCCGCGCGAAAAGATCGCGTCCTGCACGAGCCCGGTCACGTCCTCGACGGTCACCGACGTATAAGGAATGGTCGCGTCGTAGCCGGCATCGAGCGCCATGTTCACGTCGAACGGGCTCATATGCTTGAGCGGCGTGATCATGTGCAGGATGCGTGGATGCGCCATGTCGTCAACTCTCCGTTCGTTTGGGCCGGTCCGCTTTAACACAAGGGCTGTGGCGGCAAAGCGTCACGATAGAGGTGAAGCTTAAGAATCCGGCATCAGCGCGTCTCGATGGTGGCCGGCTCGTTGCGGCCTCGCGCAAGCTCAAGGCCAAGCTTGGCGCTGCCGGCTATGCCACGCGCGGCGGCCAGCAGCTTTTGGCCCTCGGCCTCCGACGGCGCGAAGGCAAAACCGGTCGGGCCCCAGGAGCTTTGCCCAAGCCCGGTGACGCCATCCGCCGCGAGACCCTTGAGCACGGCGGCGACACGTTCGCTGACGTAAGCGCCGCCCTGCATGGGCGCGAAATAGGCGCCCATCTTTCTCTGCAGATAGCCGACCTGATCGCAGAACGCCTCGAAGTCCTCCTCGGCCAGCGCCGGCAACGCACCAAGCAGAACGCGCCGGGTCAGGTCAGCGGTCTCTCCTTCAGGGAAATCGGGAAGCTCGGCGAAGGCCGCAGCTTCGTCTGCACCATGCACGCCGGTCTCGGCTGGATCGAAGATCAAGAGCACGCGCCAGGCGCGCGGGAAGGGGACGCGGGCGAGCACCGGCGGCAGCGTGCCCGGACCAGGACCGCCGTCGAGCACAGCACCTCCTTGCCCGAAGGTGCCGATACCGATGCCTGAGCGCTTGCCCCGGTCGAGCCGCGCGGCGATCTCGTTCAAATCGAGCGGCAGGCCTTCCAGCGTCGCCACCGCCGACCCGATGGCGAGCGCAAGCTGCGTGCCAGACCCGAGCCCAGCATGCGCCGGGATCACCTCGTCGAGATGCAAATGATAGGAAGGGGTGAGGCCGGAGCTTGCCGCGATCGAGCGGAGATAGGGCTCGGCCCGTTCGCAGTCGACGCCGGTGACCTTGAATTCGCCGCCGCGCCGCAGCGCCAGCCGCGTTTGCGGCCGATCGATGGCGAGCCCGAAGCTGCCGAACGGCCGCTGCCCCCGTCCGCTCGGATCGAGAAAGCCGAAATGCAGGCGCGCGCTCGTGCGTACCGAAACGAGGTCGCATGGCGACGCAACCCTGTCGGCGCCTGTGCACGCGGGACGCAAGGCCTCCTCCATTGTTGGCTCGAAGCCTCTGGGATATGCTTGGCGGTGCAGGCAGAGCCGCACTGTTTCAAAAGATCGGCCCCATGGCAACTTCTGAGCGAACCTACACCGACGCGGAAGTCGACGAACGGCTCAAGAAAGAGCTGCCGCATTGGTATCTCGAAGGCGGCTGGATCAGGCGCAAATACAAGACCAACAGCTGGAAGGGCACGTTGATGGTGATCAACGCCGTCGGCCACCTTGCCGAGGTCGCCTGGCACCATCCCGACATCACTGCCTCCTATGCCTGGGTCGAGGTCAGGTTGATGAACCACGCCGCCAAGGGCATCACCGACAAGGACTTTGCCCTCGCCAAGAAGATCGAGGAAGTCGTCCACTGGCAGCCGGCGCTCGAGGGCGGTCCGCTCGAAGGCACGCCCGCAGACGACATGCGCTTCGCCTATATCAAGCACGACAAGCCGAAGAAGTAAGGCTTCCCGCAGCCCTCGTCTGAAAACTAAAGGGCGCCCGAGCAAATTCGCGCGCTTGCGCGCCTCCCGGCACCTGTTTAATGGTGCGGGCCGATGGCGGTGTACTTAAAGGGGGAGAGGGTCGAAGAGCCAAGCGCGCCCCGGCGCGCGGCCAAACTGCTCGGCCACGCGCGGGTGCCATGGCGAACCTGAAGATCAAAGGCGTCGAGATCGTCGAGACCTTTGCCGAGGCCTTCCCCATGGTCGGCACGCGCATCGTCATCACCGCGCCGACGCAGAAATGGGCGCTGATCGCCGCCCAGACCACGACCGGCTTCGCCACTTCGGTGATCGCCTGCGGCGTCGAAGCCGGCATCGAGCGGATGGTCCCCGCCGAGGAGACGCTGGACGGGCGGCCTGGTGTCGCGGTGCTGATGTTCGCCATGGATGTCAACAAGCTCCAGACTCAACTCCGTAACCGCGTCGGCCAATGCGTGCTGACGAGCCCGGGCTCGGCCTGCTTCGCCGGGCTCGAAGGCGAGAAAAAGCTGAAACTCGGCTCTTCGCTCCGCTTCTTCGGCGACGGCTGGCAGGTGTCGAAATTGATCAGCGGCCGGCGCTTCTGGCGCATCCCGGTGATGGACGGCGAGTTCGTCTGCGAGCAGAACACAGGCCTCACCAAGAAAGCCGTCGGCGGCGGCAATCTGCTCGTCCTTGGCCGCTCCCACCGCGCCGTGCTCGCAGCTTGCGAGCGTGCGGTGAAGGCGATCGGCGACGTCCCCGACGCGATCGCGCCGTTCCCCGGCGGCATCGTGCGCTCAGGCTCGAAGGTTGGCTCCAAATATAAGGGCCAGATCGCCTCGACCAACGACGCCTATTGCCCGACGCTCAAGGCGGCAGTGAACACGGCGTTGCCCCTCAACATCGAGGCGGTGATGGAGATCGTCATCGATGGCCTGAGCGCTTCCGCCGTCGCAGCGGCGATGCGCGCCGGCATCAATGCCGTCGTCAAGGGCGGTGCCGGCGAAGGGATCACCCATATCACCGCCGGCAATTACGGCGGCAATCTCGGGCCGCATCATTTCCACCTCAAGGAGATCATCGCGTGAGTGCCTTGACGCTCGAGCTTCGAACCGAGCCGAACCAGCGACTCGACCTGACGCCGCTGACGCCGGCGAGGCTCGCCGGCATCGCGGGCGATGTCGATCATGCCGCCGCGCATGCTGGCGCCGGCAAACGCGCCGGCCGAGCCGCTCACCGCGATCTTGCCTGCGCGCATTTTGGAGCCGAGATAGGCTCCGGCATCGCCGTCGACGATGAT
>DATDLA010000093.1:0-4700 GCA_036519535.1 Methyloceanibacter sp. | reverse complement strand
GTTCAGCGTGCTCTACGCAACGCTTGGCGCCCAACGCAACTCGAAGATCCTCGGCATATTTGCGCGGTTGGCGAAACGTGACGGCAAGCGCGGTTATCTCGCTCACATCCCCCGGGTCGCCCGCTATCTTGAGCGCAATCTTGCGCACCCGAGGCTTGCGTCACTGCGTGACTGGTACGCAAACGAGCTGCCACCCTTGCGCAAGCTTCCCCCGATCGCGCTGTGAAGGCCGCATCCATGGCGCACGCTGAGACGGCAATGGTGCTTGCCGCTGGCTATGGCGAGCGCATGCGCCCCTTGACGTTGCGCGTGCCGAAGCCGCTCGTGCCGCTCGCCGGGCGCCCGCTCATCGACCATGTGCTCAATAGGCTCGCTGGCGCGGGCGTGGAGACGGCCATCGTCAACGTGCACTATTTGCCAGACCAGATCGAGGAGAGCCTTGCCCGCCGCCAGGGAATCAAGCCCGCGATTGTGATCTCCGATGAACGCGACCAGCTTCTCGACACTGGTGGAGGGGCGAAGCGCGCCCTGCCCCGGCTTGGACCCGGGCCCTTCTTCATCCACAACGCCGACACGGTATGGAGCGAGGGCGCAAGCCCGGCGCTGCCGCGCATGTTGAAATTGTGGAACCCAGAAATCATGGACTGCATGCTGCTGCTCGCGCCGCTCGCCTCGAGCATCGGCTATGGGGGAAGGGGCGATTTCGCCATGGCGCCGGACGGGCGGTTGACGCGCAGAGGCGAGCGGCAGATCGTGCCCTTCGCCTTTGCCGGCGTGTCGCTGTGCGATGCAAGGCTGTTCGCGGACAGCCCCGATGGAAAATTCTCGTTGAACCGGTTGTGGGACCGGGCGCTCGCCAAGAGGCGCCTCTACGGCATGCGTCTCGATGGGCACTGGATGCATGTCGGCACGCCTGAGGCGCTTGCCGAGGCCGAGACCTGGTTCGAGCACGAAGGTGCCTGATACGGCCGCAAGGCGCCCGCGGCTCTACACCATCCCGCCGTCGGCGCCATTCCTCACCACGCTCGCCAGAGCCGTGCTCAACGGCGATCTGCCGGCCCCAGGCGGCGCCAAACTTGATCCGCTGACGCTGCCGCACGCCATCATCTATCTGCCCACGCGCCGCGCCGTCAGGGCCTTGCGCGATGCCTTTCTCGATGCCTCCGGGGGACGGGCGGCGCTGCTGCCCTCCATCCGCGCGCTCGGCGATCCCGACGAGGACGCTGCGATCATCTTCGGCGCCGAGGGCAACGCCGACCAAGGCTTCGCAGGGGCCGGCGGGGCGCGGGCGATCGGCCCGCTCGAGCGGCGCGTTGCCTTGATGCGGCTCGTGCTAGCCTGGAGCAAGAAACTGCACGAAAGCGGCAAGGCCAGCGGCGGCCAGGTCGTGCCGCCGGTGGCAACCCCAGCCCAGGCCTCCTATCTCGCCGCAGACCTCGCCAACCTCATGGATTTCATCGAAAGCGAGGAGGTCGGCCTCTCCGCCCTGCAAAACCTCGTGCCGGAGGAGCACTCGGAGCATTGGCAGCTGACAGTCGAGTTCCTCAAGATCGTCACCGACAATTGGCCCGCACATCTTCGCGACAATGGCCTCGTCTCGCCCACCGCGCGACGGAACGCGCTGATGGACTTCGAGGCGGCGCGCCTTATGGCCAGATCACCGGCGGGGCCGGTGATCGCCGCAGGATCGACCGGAACAGTGCCGGCCACTGCGCAGCTCCTCAAGGTGATTGCCTCGCTGCCGAATGGCGCCGTGGTGCTGCCCGGTCTCGACATGTCGCTCGATGAGGAAAGCTGGGCAAGCCTCGCGAAGCATCCGGAGCATCCGCAAACCGGCATGGCCGAGCTGCTCAACAAGCTTGGCGCGACGCGCGACGATGTCCGGTACGTGCGAGGCAGCCAACCCAATGTCGAGCGGCGCGCGCGGCTTAAGTTCGTCAGCGAAGTGCTGCGCCCGGCAGGCGACACGGACCGCTGGCAGGCCTTCCTCAAATCGGAGGATGCGAGCCTCCCCACCGCGCTTGCAGGCCTGCAAACGCTGGAGACGCCGACGGCGCATGACGAGGCCGAAGCCATCGCGCTCATCCTCCGCTCCACCATCGAGACTCGAGGCAAGACCGCGGCGCTGATCACGCCGGACCGGACCCTTGCCAGACGCGTGGCGGCGCGGCTCAAATCCTACGATCTCATCATCGACGATTCCGCAGGCGTGCCGGTCGCGCGCACTTTGCCCGGCGCCTTCCTCGACCTTGTCATCAGCGCCGCGGAAAGCGGCTTCGCCGCGCCGGAGCTCATGGCGCTCCTCAAGCATCCGCTGACGCTTGCCGACCGCGCTCCCGGCGACATCAGAAAGACTGCGCGCGCGCTGGAACGGGCTGCCTTCCGCGACATCTATATCGGCCAGGGTCTCGACGGCGTCGCCGAAGCCATCAAGGCCGCGCGCAACAAAGACGAGCGCCGTCGCATGACAGTCAGCGAGCATGAGCAGGAGACGGCGCTGCGGCTCGTCGAGGATCTCAAACGCGCCTTCGCGCCGCTGACGGCCTTGTTTCAGGACCAATCGCCTCAAGCCGCCTCGCGTCTTGCCGAGGCGCACGGCGCCGCCGCTGAGGCGCTCGCCCGTGACCGCACCGGCTCCGCGTCACACCTTTGGCAAGGGGACGCCGGCGAGGCGATGTCGGTGCTGCTGGCCGAGTTGATGGCGGAGGGCGACAGGGTCGCGCTCAAGCCAACGGACTACGCGCCCTTCTATCGCAGCCTGCTCACCGGTCGCGTCGCGCGCCCCCGCCGGCCGGCGCATCCCAGGCTGTTCATCTGGGGGCCGCTCGAGGCGCGGCTGCAGCAGCCCGATGTGGTGATCCTCGGCAGCCTCAATGAGGGCGTCTGGCCTCGGTCGCAGGAGGCAAGCCCCTGGCTCAGCCGCCCCATGGCTGAGGCGCTTGGGCTCCCGCCGCCGGAAAGGCGCATCGGCCTTTCCGCCCACGACTTCGCACAAGCCCTCGGGGCGCCCACGCTTTATCTCTCACGCGCCGTCAAGGTCGACGGCGTGCCGACCGTGCCGTCGCGCTGGCTGCAACGGCTCAACGCCCTGGTCGAGGCGGCGAAGGCCACGCCAAGGATCGCGCCTAAGCAGCCCTTCGCCCAATGGGCGCGGGCCCGCGATGCGGCGCCTAGCTTCGCGCCGGTCGATCCGCCAAGACCGTGTCCTCCCGTCGAGGCAAGGCCGCGCAAGCTCAGCGTCACCCGCATCGAGAAGTGGATCGCCAACCCCTATGAGATCTTCGCCCGGCATATTTTGAAGCTCGAGGCGCTGAAGCCGCTCGGCGAGCTTCCCGACAACGCCATGCGCGGCCAGATCGTGCATCATGCCTTGCACGAATTTGCGCTTCGCCATCCAGACAGCCTGCCCGATGACATTGAAGCCGAGTTGATCGCGAGCGCTGACAGACACTTTACCGCGCTTGGCGGTTCGCCTCGCGTCGAGGCGTTTTGGCGGCCTGGCTTCGCGCGCTTCGCCAAGTGGTTTGCGGAAACCGAGCCTGCGCGCCGGAACGGCGTCGTCAAGGTTGCGGCGGAAGTCGATGGCCAACTGGACCTCGCGGTGGAACGCGGCTTCCGCCTCAGCGTGCGCGCCGACCGCATCGACCTTTGCGAGGATGGCAGCGCGGTCCTCTACGACTACAAGACCGGCAGAGTGCCCACGACCAAGCAGGTCGAAGGGCTGTTCGCGCCGCAGCTTCCCCTCGAAGCCGCTATTGCCACGGGCGGCGGTTTCGTCACGGTCGGGGCGCGCGCAGTGCGCGGCATGCACTACATCAGGGCGTCTGGCCGCGGCGACGGCGGCGAGGAGCAGCTGGCAGCGAAGGCCGCTCCGACCGGTCTTGCCGAAAAGGCTCTCGCCGATCTCTTCAAGCTCATCGAGCGCTTCGACCGCGCCGATATGCCCTACGAGGCCAAGCGCCGGCCCGGCACCGCCTTCGACCGCATCTACGACTATAACGACTACGCCCATCTCGCGCGTCTCGCCGAATGGGAGACGTTGGGCCTCGAGGAGGAAATCTGGTGAGCGCGAGCCCGGAGCCCCTTCCCAACGCCGCCGATGCGAACCAGGCACGCGCGTCGGACCCTTCCGCATCGGCCTGGGTGTCGGCCAATGCCGGCACCGGCAAGACCGAAGTCCTGGTAAGGCGCGTGTTGCGGCTGTTACTCGCCGGCTCAGAGCCACAGCGCATCCTCTGCCTGACCTACACCAAGATGGCGGCGGCCGAGATGCATAACCGGTTGCTCAAGGAGCTCGCTGCGTGGGCCACGCTGACGGAGGGCGCATTGCGTGAAAGGCTTGCAGCCCTTCTTGGCCGCGCGGCCGGCGATGCAGAGGTCAAGGCAGCGCGGCGGCTGTTTGCGCAGACGCTTGAAGCCAAAGGCGGGCTCAAGATCTACACGATACACGGCTTCTGCGAGCGCCTGTTGCAGCGCTTCCCGCTCGAGGCCGAGGTGACGCCGAACTTCGCCGTGCTCGACGAGGCTGAGGCCGTGCGGCTCAAGGGCGAAGCGTTCGATGCCGTCATGGCGCGTGCCGCAAAGGAGCGCGACGGCCCGCTGGGTCAGGCTCTCGCCAGGATCGTGGCGGTGACGGTCGAGGATTATTTCCGCAAGATCGTCGACACCGTGCTCGGCAAGCGCGGCGACCTTGCCCGCAT
>DATDLA010000092.1:0-10143 GCA_036519535.1 Methyloceanibacter sp. | reverse complement strand
GAAGATCGAGGCCGGCGTGCTGGTGTTCCTCGCGATGATCGTGAGCGACAGGCTGGTCGCGAAGAAGGCGGCGGCGAGCACCGCCGTGGTCTTGGTCAGCGCGTTGCCGGCGCTCCGGCCGGTCATGAAACCGCCGCCGCCGCCGCCAATGCCGAGCGCTCCGCCCTCTGAGCGCTGCAACAGCACCACGGCGATCAGCGCGATGGCGATCATGATGTGAACAACGAGAAGCACTGTGGTCATCTGGTAGCCTTCGGTTTGCCAGGCGGTGTCTTATCCGAATCAGCTACCGCTTGGCTAGGCTTGCCGTCGCCGCTTTCGGCCGCAGGCATTGTGGGTTTCCGGTCAGGGAGCGGCACCGTCGCGGCGTTATCAGGCGCGGCATCGGTGGATTTTGCGGGGACCTTGGCCACCCCGCCGCCACGGCAGCGAAATTGGATCTGTTCTTCCACGCTCAAGAAGTGCCTTACCCGCTCGATCGCCGCTTCGTTCAGATGATCCTTGACCCAGTCGGGGCCCTGCTCCAGCGCCGCTTGCATGTCGCGGGTCAGAAGCTGCTTCCGCTCGATCTGCAGATTGGCGCAGCTTTCCTTGTCGAGAGGCTCGGCAATGGCCACCGCGCCGACGAAGGGCACCGCCGCGAAAATCAGACCTGCCAAAGCTTGCGGGCGCAGCAGCACTATCGACCTCGACGGCCAGTCCCCGAATAGACCGACAGAATACCATAGAAATCGGTAGCTTTAAGGCTTGCCCCGCCGACCAGGGCGCCATTGACGTTCGGCACGGTCAGGAGCTCGCGGGCGTTGCTGGGCTTTACCGACCCGCCATAGAGGATGCGCATGCCGCTCCCCTCGCCTCCAAGCTCGTCACCGAGGCGGTGGCGAATAAAGGCATGAACCGCCGCCACGTCCTCAGGCGTGGGCGTCCAGCCGGTTCCGATCGCCCAGACCGGCTCATAGGCGATGATGGTGTTCGCCGCGGTTGCCGCGGGCGGAATCGAGCCGTCGAGCTGGCGTCCCACGATGTCCAGGGTTGCGCCGTCCCGCCGCTCGCGCCCCGTCTCGCCGATGCAGATAATGGCGGCAAGCCCGGCCCGATGGGCCGCTGCGGCCTTTTGGGCGACGACGGCGTCGGTCTCGCCATGCTCGGTGCGCCGCTCGGAATGGCCGACGATCACGGCCTTGGCGCCGGCATCGGCCAGCATCTCGGCGGAAATGTCGCCGGTATGCGCGCCCTGAGAGTCAGGGTGACAATCCTGGGCGCCGAGCTGAATGTCGCTTTTGGCGAGAAAATACCTCGCCTGGGCAAGCAGGGTCGCCGGCGGGCAGATCATGATTTCGGCCTCCGGCCGCGGCTCCATCACCAGGAGGTCCTGCAACGACTTGAGCTCGGCGAGGCTCGCGGCGAGCCCATGCATCTTCCAGTTGCCGGCGACGAGCGGCCTGATTGCGGTCACCGATTTGCCCCCCTTCACCCGCCCTTCGACCTTTGCCGGCGAGCCGTTGGTGCTTGCGGCAATCCCTTGTGTAGCCTAGAGAACGGTGCCTTGCCGCCTTACGTCCCGCTACCTATGATGCCCGCGCCGCGCGAGCAATCGCCGCAGAGTGACCCCTCGGCGCGGCGATTGCAAACAGCCAAAAAGAAGGTCCTTCAAGCGTGATACTCGATACCTTGCGAAAAGGAGCAGGCCGGCTGTTCGGCATGATCCTGATGGGCTTGCTCGTCGTAAGCTTTGCCGTCTGGGGAATTGCCGACATTTTCCGGGGGTATGGCAGCCAGACCCTGATCAAGGTTGGCGATACCGAGATCACGCCTCAGGAATATTCGCGCGCGCAACGCGACGTGCTCCGCGTGATGAGCTCGGACGCCGGCCGCACCCTCTCGGTGCAGGAGGCCCGCGAGGCAGGGCTCGAGAACCGCGTGCTGGAGCGCCTCATCGGCGGCGCCGCGGTCGATACCCATGCCAAGAGCCTGCATCTTGGCGTCAGCGACGAGGCGCTGCTGCAAGGCATCATGAAAGATCCGGCCTTTCAGGACTCGACCGGCAATTTCAATCCGCTCGCCCTGCAGCAGGCGCTGCGCACTCTCGACATGAGCGAGCAGGGCTATCTCGCATCCGAGCGCGAGCGCAATCTGCGGCGCCAATTGCTGAGCACGGTGGGCAAGACGCCGGCCGCCTCCCAGGTCTTCCTCAACGCGCTCAACAACTACAACAATGAAACGCGCAGCCTGCGCTATGTGATCGTCCCGGCCACCGCCGCTGGAGCGGTGCCCGAGCCCACCGATGCGGACTTGAAGCGCTTCTACGACAATCACCAAGCGAAGTTCACCCAACCGGAATTTCGCAGGATCGGCGTGCTGGCGGTGACGCCGGAAACGGTGAAGGACAAGGTGAACATCACCGACGACGATCTGAAAGCGGCGTTCGACAAGGAGAAGGACAAGCTCGGCGCGCCGGAGCGCAGGCGCGTGCAGCAGATCGCGTTCCCCGACAAGGCTGCCGCCGACGCGGCCTATCAGAAGATCCAGACTGGCACTGATTTCGTCGCGCTCGCCAAGGGGCTTGGGCAAAGCGAAGCCGATATCGACCTCGGGCTATTGAAGCGATCGGAGATGGCCGACGCCACGATCGGCGATGCCGCCTTCAAGCTCGAAAAGGACAAGGTGAGCGAGCCGATCACCGGGCAGCTCGGCAAGACCGTATTGCTGCGGGTCACGGCGATCGAGCCAGGCAAGGTCGTGACCTTTGAGGAAGCGAAGCCCGATCTTCAGAAGAAGCTGCTCAAGGAGCGGGCGCAAGGCGCCATTTTCGACCTTCACGACCGCATCGAGGATGAGCGCGCCGCGGGAACCCAGCTGTCCGAGGTCGCCGACAAATTCAAGCTGACCTATCAAGTGTTCGACCAGGTCGATCGCCAGGGCAAGACGCCCGACGGCAAGGTAGTGGACCTGCCGCAGAAGACCGATCTCCTGAACGCAGTATTCGCCACCGAGGTGGGGGTGGAGAACGATCCGCTCGACGCCAAGGACGAGGGTTTGATCTGGTACGAGCTATTGGGCATCACGCCGCAGCAGCTCAAGCCGTTCGACCAGGTGAAAGACGAGGTGAAGAAGGACTGGAGCCTGGAAGAGCAGCGCACACGGCTTGCCAAATACACCGACGATCTGGTGAAGCAGCTGCATCCGGGCAAGACTCTCGAAGACCTCGCCAAGGAGTTGAACACGCAGGTCTTGCCGACCGAGCCGTTGAAGCGAAGCGGATTGACGGTGAACGTGCTGCCGACCGCCGTGACGCAAGCCTTCGCCCTGCCGCAGGGCGGGTATGGCTCAGCCCCCTCCGGCGTGGACGAGGGCCGCATCGTGTTTCAGGTGGACAAGGTCACGCCCCCTCCCCCGCTCGACGGTCCGAGCCTCGATGCGCTGAAGCGTCAGCTCAAGGTCTTTGTCGGCGAGGACATCATCGGAGAGTATTTCTCCGCGCTTCAGGCCCGCTACGGCGTGACCATCAATCGGCAGGCGCTCGCCAAACTCGCAGGTGGCAGCGAAGAGCAATGAGCCCGGCTCAGGCCACCTCCGTCACGCCTCTACCGCAGCAAGGTGGCGCTCCGATCGAGCCCGACTTCGCAACCTTCGCCCGCCTCTATGACGCGGGCATGCCGCAGGTCGCCTGGACGCGGCTCGTGGCCGATCTCGAGACCCCGGTCTCGGCCATGCTCAAGCTCGCCCATGAGCGTCCGAACAGCTTCCTGCTCGAATCGGTGGAAGGGGGCGCGACCCGCGGCCGCTATTCGATCATCGGCTGCGAGCCCGATCTGATTTGGCGGGCGAATGGCGCGCGCGCCGAGGTGAACCGGGCCCCGCAGGCCGACGCTTCAGCCTTCGCGCCTTCGCCGCAACCGACCCTTCAGTCGCTGCGCGCGCTGCTCGCTGAGTCGTCGATCGAGCTTCCACCTGAGCTGCCGCCGATGGCCGCCGGCATTTTCGGCTATATGGGCTACGACACGGTGCGGCTGATCGAGCATCTGCGGGCGACCAAGCCCGACTCACTCGGTCTGCCCGACAGCATTCTCGTGCGGCCGACGCTGATTGTCATCTTCGATACGGTGAAGGACGAGATGACCGTGGTGACGCCGGTCAGGCCAATGCCAGGGGTCAGCGCCAAGGCGGCCTATAGCCGAGCGGCAGACCGGCTGAACATCGTCATCGAGCGTCTCGATCAGCCCCTGCCGCATGTGAGTGATCTCGAGGCCGAGGCCGCGCACCCCGAACCAAAGCCCAGCATGACGCCTGCCGCCTACGTGGAAAAGGTCGCGTGCGCCAAGGAGTACATCGCCGCCGGAGACATCTTCCAGGTGGTGCTGAGCCAACGGTTCGAGGCGCCGTTCACGCTCCCCTCCTTCTCCCTCTACCGGGCGCTCAGGCGCGTCAACCCCTCGCCCTTCCTGTACTACCTCAATTTCGATGGCTTCGCCGTGGCCGGCTCTAGCCCCGAAATTTTGGTCCGGATGCGCGACGGCATCGTCACCATCCGCCCGATCGCCGGGACGCGACCGCGCGGAGCAACGCCGGAACAGGACAAGGCGTTGGCCAACGAGCTTCTCGCCGATGCCAAGGAGCGCGCCGAGCATCTCATGCTGCTCGACCTTGGGCGCAACGATGTGGGACGCGTGGCCGAAGTCGGCAGCGTGCGCGTCACCGACTCTTTTTTCCTCGAATATTACAGCCAGGTGATGCACATCGTGTCGAACGTGGAAGGCCGGCTCGATCCGCGCTTCGATGCCATCGACGCGCTGATGGCAGGTTTTCCCGCAGGCACCGTGTCAGGCGCGCCAAAGGTGCGGGCCATGGAGATCATCGACGAGCTGGAAGAAGCAAAGCGCGGGCCTTACGCCGGTTGCGTCGGCTATTTCTCCGCCAATGGCGAGATGGACTCCTGCATCGTGCTCCGAACCTCGGTGGTGAAGGACGGCGTCATGTACGTTCAGGCCGGCGCCGGCGTGGTCGCGGATTCCGTGCCGGAGCGCGAGCAGGCCGAATGCGTGAGCAAGGCCTCGGCCCTGTTCCGAGCAGCCGAGGAAGCCGTGCGCTTCGCCGCGCGCGCCAAGCGGGGTCAATAGATCTTACCGCCATGCTGACCTTGAGCCTCCTGCGCCACGCGAAGTCGAGTTGGAAGGATCCGAACCTTGCCGATCACGATCGTCCGCTCAACAGCAGAGGCATGGCCGAGGCGCCGGTGATGGGCAAGGCCATGGCCAAGCACGGGCTCGATCCCGACCTCGTGCTTTGCTCCACGGCGCGGCGGACGCGGGACACGCTTGCCCTCGTGCTGCCTGAGCTGAAGACCGAGCCAAAGGTTATCTACTCGGACGGCCTTTATCACGGAACGCCTGCGGAAATGCTCGGCATCCTGCACGAGGTTGGCGCCGGGGTCGGTCAGGTTCTGCTCGTCGGGCACAATCCGGAGCTCCAGGAATTTGCTCTCGACCTGGTCGGTTCGGGGGCGACGCACCTCAAGGATCGCCTCGAGGCCAAGTATCCGACCGCCGGGCTCGTTGTGCTGCGCTTCCCCGCCGGTGCCTGGAAGAACGTCGCCATCAACAGCGGCAAGCTCGAACTGTTCCTGACCCCGGGCGACGTGAAGAAGAGCTGACAAACTTGACGGCGCGCGGGAAGCGGGCGTACACGGCGTCTATGCTGACGCTGATCGACAACTACGACAGCTTTACCTACAACCTCGTGCATTTCCTTGGGGAATTGGGCGCGCCGGCGCGCGTCTACCGCAACGACAAGATCACCGTGGATGAGGTGCTGGCCGAGGCGCCGGAGGCCATCGTGCTGTCGCCGGGCCCCTGCGACCCGGATCGGGCCGGCATCTGCCTTGAGCTGATCGCCCGCGCCGGGCCAGAGGTGCCGATCCTCGGCGTCTGTCTCGGCCACCAGGCCATCGGCCAGGTCTATGGCGGCCGCGTGGTGCGGGCGCCAACCCTGATGCATGGCAAGCTCTCCAAGGTGCATCACAGCGGTAAAGGTGTGTTTGCGGGCATTCCGCAGGACTTCTCAGCCACGCGTTACCATTCCCTCGTCGTCGAGCGGGCGAGTCTTCCCGACGTGCTGGAGATCACCGCCGAGACGGCCGACGGCGTGATCATGGGCTTGCAGCACAAGCGCTACCCCGTGCATGGCGTACAGTTCCACCCCGAGAGCATCGCCTCAGAGCACGGACATCAGCTTCTTGCCAACTTCCTCGATCTTGCCCGGGTAGAGCGGCGCGCAAGAGCGTCGAGCCCAAGAGAAGCGGTCGGTGCCCTCTGATCCCGTGCTGGCGCGGACAGCGGTCCTCCCCGATTTGCGGGGAGCGATCGCCAAGGTCGCTGCCGGCAAGAGCCTCAGCCAAGAGGAAGCAGCCGAAGCCTTCGATCTCGTGATGTCGGGCGCGGCGACGCCGGTCCAGATCGGCGCGCTGCTCATGGGGCTTCGGGCCCGCGGCGAGACCGTGGAGGAGATCGCCGGGGCCGCCCGCGCTATGCGGGCCAAGGTGCTGACAGTGCGCGCGCCTGAAGGCGCCATCGACACCTGCGGCACCGGCGGCGACGGCAAGGGCACCTTCAACATCTCGACCTGCGCGGCTTTCGTCGTGGCAGGCGCCGGCGTGCCGGTGGCGAAGCACGGCAACCGGGCGATCTCCTCGCGCTCGGGCTCCGCCGACGTGCTCAAAGAGCTTGGCGTGAATATCGAGGCCTCGCCCGAGACGATTTCGCGCTGCATTGCCGAATGCGGGCTCGGCTTCATGTTCGCGCCGGCGCATCACGCCGCCATGCGCCATGTGGCGCAAGTGAGGACCGAGCTCGGCACGCGCACCATCTTGAATCTGCTCGGGCCGCTCGCCAATCCTGCCGGCGCCAAATACCAGATCGTCGGCGTGTTCGGGAAGGAATGGGTCGAGCCGATCGCGCAGGTGCTCGCCCTGCTTGGCACGGTGCGGGCCTGGGTGGTGCATGGCAGCGACGGGCTGGACGAGCTCACCACCACCGGCATCAGCGACGTTGCGTTGGTGGACGCCGGCAAAGTCTCGACGTTTAGAATTTCACCGCGCAATGCCGGGCTCCCCGACGCACGGCCGGAGGATCTCACCGGCGGCAATGCGGTGGAGAATGCCGCCCATATCCGCGCCTTGCTTGGAGGTCTGCGTGGGCCGCTGCGGGATATCGTGCTGCTGAACGCGGCCGCGGCGCTGCTCGTGGCCGGAAAAGCGAAGACGCTGCGCGAGGGCGTGGCGCTTGCCTCAGAGTCGATCGACAGCGGCAAGGCTTTGGCCGTTCTCGAGGCGCTCGCGCGGCTCAGCCATGGTAAGGTCTGAACCAATGGCTCAGGCGAACGCTCAAGTGCTCGACACCATCCTCGCTTACAAGCGGCGAGAGGTCGATGCCGCCAAATCCGCTTGCCCTCCAGCTGCCATGCGCGCTCGTGTCAAGGCCGCCGCGGCCGTCCGGCCGTTCGCCGGCGCCATCACCGAGCGGCTCGCCGCTTCCGACTTTGCCCTGATCGCCGAGATCAAGAAGGCGAGCCCGTCGAAGGGGCTGATCCGCGGCGATTTCGATGCTCCGACGCTCGCGCGCGCCTATCAGTCTGGCGGCGCCACCTGCCTTTCGGTGCTGACCGATGCGCCTTCGTTTCAGGGACGGCCTGAATATCTCACCGAGGCGCGGGAAGCGACGAGCCTGCCGGCGCTACGGAAAGATTTCATGCTCGATCCCTATCAGGTGCTTGAGGCGCGCGCGCTCGGCGCCGACTGCATCCTGATCATCATGGCGGCTGTCGACGACGCCACGGCGCATGAGCTTGCAACCGCCGCCCATGATCACGGCATGGACGCGCTCGCCGAAGTGCACGATGCCGCGGAGCTCGACCGCGCACTTCGTCTCGACACGAGGCTCATCGGCATCAACAACCGCGACCTCAAGACATTTGCCACCAGCCTTGCCGTCACCGAGGCGCTCTACCCGCTTGTGCCGAAGGACCGCATCGTCATTGCCGAGAGCGGCATCTTCACCCATGCCGATTTGACCAGGCTGGCGGCGTCAGGCGTCGGCGCCTTCCTCGTCGGCGAGAGTTTGATGCGTCAGGCTGATGTGGCGGAGGCCACGCGGACGCTTCTCACCGGCGCATCCGTCAAGCAGCGCGAGGCGGCGCAATGATCGCGCGGCGCCTGAGCCATCTGAACGAGGCCGGCGAGGCACGCATGGTCGATGTCTCGGAGAAGGCGGTCACCGAGCGGAGCGCCACCGCCGAGGGTTTTGTCTCCATGGCGCCCGAGACGCTCGACCTGATCTTGAGCGGGGATGCTCCGAAGGGCGATGTGCTCGCCACCGCCCGCATCGCCGGCATCATGGCGGCCAAGCGCACCCCTGAGCTAATCCCGCTCTGCCATCCCCTCCCCCTCACCCAAGTCACCGTCGATTTTGCGCCGTCGCGCGATCCCGTAGGCATCAGGGTCGAGGCGACCGCCAAGGTCGAGGCCAAGACCGGCGTGGAGATGGAAGCGCTGACCGCGGTCTCGGTCGCCTGCCTCACCATCTATGACATGGTGAAGGCGGTCGACCGGGCCATGACCTTCTCCGGCATCAGGCTGATCGAGAAGACCGGCGGCCGCTCGGGCTCCTTTCGGCGTTGATAACAAGCATTCGTCATGCCCGGACTTGATCCGGGCATCCACGCCGATAGGTTTCGGCGAATTGAGGCATCGACGGAATGGATTGCCGGGTCAAGCCCGACAATGACGAGGATCTGATGGCCCTGCTCTCTGTCGCTGAAGCTCTCGCCCGCGTGACGGAGGGCCTGGCGCCACTCGACGCCGAGCGCGTTCCGCTCGACGGGTGCCGCGGGCGCGTTCTCGCCGAAGATCTCGCCGCTGGTCTCACCCAGCCTCCCTTCGATGCGTCGGCGATGGACGGCTATGCCGTGCGGGCCAGGGATGTTGCTACGCTGCCGGCGACGCTCAGACTCATCGGCGAGTCCTTGGCGGGAAGTGGATACGACGGCGAGGTTAGCGCCGGCGAAACGGTGCGCATCTTTACCGGGGCTCCGGTGCCGAGGGGTGCCGACACCATCGTCATTCAGGAAAACACCGACGTCGCTCCCGGCGTGGTGATCGTCAAGGAGGCGGTGCCGCAGCGCCACATCAGGCCGCGCGGCCAGGATTTTGCCGCGGGCGACGTGCTGCTGCGCGCAGACCTCAGGCTCGGTCCCCGCGAGCTGATGCTCGCTGCCGCCATGAACCACGCCGAGCTTCCGGTCCGCCGCAAGCCGAAAGTCGCGATCCTCGCCACCGGCGATGAGGTGGTGCCGCCGGGCACGGAGCTTGCGCGCGATCAGGTCGTCTCCTCCGTCCCGGCCGGACTTGCGGCGCTGATCGAGGCCCAAGGCGGCGAGCCAATGAGCCTCGGCATCGCCAAGGACACGCCGGAGAGCCTGGTCACGCTGCTGCGCACCGGCAGCGCCGCCGACATTCTCGTCACTATCGGCGGGGCGTCGGTCGGCGAGCGCGACCTGGTCGGCGCAGCGCTCCGCTCGGAGGGGCTCGCGCTCGACTTCTGGAAGATCGCCATGCGTCCGGGAAAGCCCCTGCTCTATGGCCGCTTGGGCAATCAGCGGGTGCTTGGGGTGCCTGGCAATCCCGTCGCGGCGCTGATCTGCGGGCTGGTGTTCCTGGTGCCGATGCTGCACCGCCTGCTCGGGCTGCGCGAGGACACGCCGGGGCATGTCGAGGCGACGCTCGGGAAGACCGTCGAGGCCAACGGCCCGCGCCAGCATTACATGCGGGCGACGTCGCAATGGGAGGGAGGGGAACGCCGTGTGACCGCTCTTCCCGCCCAGGACAGCTCGCTCATGGCAGACTTCGCCCGCGCCGACTGCCTTATCGTCAGGGCGCCCGACGCTCCGGCGCTTCCCAAGGGGGCGCGGGTGACCATCATCCCGCTTTGATGACCGCTCTCTGACGGTCCAGTTAATCCCTCGGCAACCCGAATCGCGGAAATGCTACCCCCACCGCATGTCTCGGCACGAGATATGGGGTCATTCTTGCTTGCAGAACACAAACAGAACAGATAAACTGTTCATGATTTGTACAGCGGGATCGCGTCCCAA
>DATDLA010000091.1:0-2765 GCA_036519535.1 Methyloceanibacter sp. | reverse complement strand
CGCGATGTCGTGGTCGGTGCTCTGCTCGGCGCCGACGAGTTCGGTGTCGCCACCGCAGCCCTGATCGCGGCGGGCTGCATCTATATGCGCAAATGCCATCTGAATACCTGCCCGGTCGGCGTCGCCACCCAGGATCCGGTCTTGCGTGCGCGCTTCCAGGGTAGACCTGAGCACGTCATCAACTTCTTCTTCTTCGTCGCCGAGGAGGTGCGCGAATATATGGCAGCGCTCGGCTTCCGCAGCTTCTCCGAGATGATCGGCCAGACCGAGATCCTCGATAAGAGCGTGGCAATCGACCACTGGAAGGCGAACGGCCTCGACTTCAGCCGCATCTTCCATAAGCCTGAGGTGCCGAAGGATGTGGCGATCTACAATTCCGAGCGCCAGGACCATCACCTCGACAAAGTGCTCGACCGCAAGCTGATCGAGCTCTGCGCTCCCGCGATCGAGGAGAAGAAGCCGGTCAAGCTCGAGCTTCCCATCCGCAACACCCACCGAACCACCGGCGCCATGCTTTCGGGCAGGATTGCCAAGGCCTACGGGCATACGGGCCTGCCCGAGGACACCATCTGGGTCAGCTTCAAGGGCTCCGCCGGCCAGAGCTTCGGCGCCTGGCTTGCGCACGGCGTGACGCTCGACCTCGAGGGCGAGGCCAACGACTATGTCGGCAAGGGCCTGTCAGGTGGCCGCATCGTCGTCCGCCCGCCTGCGGATTCGGGCATCGTGCCCGAGGAATCGATCATCGTCGGCAATACCGTGCTGTACGGCGCCATCGCCGGCGAATGCTACTTCCGCGGCATCGGCGGGGAGCGCTTTGCCGTGCGCAATTCCGGCGCCACCGCCGTGGTGGAAGGCACCGGCGACCACGGCTGCGAATATATGACCGGCGGCGTGGTGGTGGTGATCGGCCCCACCGGGCGTAACTTCGCGGCCGGAATGTCCGGCGGCATCGCCTATGTGCTTGATGAGGCCGGCGACTTCGAGCGTCGCTGCAATCTCGCCATGGTCGAGCTCGAACCGGTGCCGAGCGAGAACAACGTCATGGAGCGGAGCCGCCATCAGACTGGCGACCTCGAGGGCCATGGCCTTGTCGGTGTGTCCGACATGACGCGCTTCGATGAGGAGCGGCTCTACCAGCTAATCGAGCGGCACCTCCATTACACGGGTTCGGAGCGGGCGCGCGCCATCCTTGCCGATTGGAGCGCTTACCTGCCGAAATTCGTCAAGGTGATGCCGGTCGAGTATCGCCGGGCGCTTGAGGAGATGGCACGCCAGCAGGTGCTCGACTCGACCGGCATGGGCGAGATCGAGATCGGTCTCCGCGCCGGCGCCAACGGCAAATAATCTTAACTGGCCGGTCCTTTCCAAGACGCGCGAGACGTGTGCCTCACATGAAGAACTTCGATCCACTCGTCTTTGATCTGGTAGAAAATCAGGTAAGGATAGCGCACGAGGGGAACCGCTCGCACGTTCCCCTCCTTCCACTGCCTCACAGCGCGAGCGCTTCTAGGCCATTTTTCGACGCGCGCGACTGTGGCTCGGATGCTTCGCTCTACCGCAGCAGCGGCCAGTGGATTCACCGATTTGAGTCTCGCAAGAATCTCATCGAGGTCAGCAAGCGCGCCTCGCGTGTAGACCGCCTTCATCAGCGGCGGTATTTGGCGAAAACAGCCTCAACCTCCGCCTCTGTCGCGAACTGCCCTTGCTCAGCTTCCTTCAGGCCGCGCTCGATGGCGGTAACTTCCTCGGGCGTTGCGATATAGGTGTCCTGTTGCAGCTCACTCTCGATATCAAGGGCGGCCTGCGCCAAGTCCTGCTGGGCGCTTTCGGGCCAACCCTCGGCGCGCTTCAGAATCTCTTTGATCGTCTTTGCTTTCATGTTTCGATGATAGCACATAGCGAGCCCGGCTGTGACGACTGCGGTCTCCACCCGGGCAGGATTGGCTGAGAGCGACCCTGATGGGAAAGATCACGGGCTTTCTCGAGATCGAGCGGCAGGACCGGAGCTACGAGCCGGCGGCCGACCGCGTCCGCCATTATCGCGAGTTCCTGGTGCCCTTGGGCGACGCAGAGGTGGTTCAACAAGCCGCCCGCTGCATGGATTGCGGCATCCCCTACTGCCACCAGGGCTGCCCGGTGAACAACCAGATCCCGGACTGGAACGACCTCGTCTACCACGCCGACTGGCAGGAGGCGGCGAGCAACCTCCATTCCACCAATAACTTCCCCGAGGTCACGGGACGCGTCTGCCCGGCGCCGTGCGAGGCCTCCTGCACGCTCAACATTATCGACGTCCCGGTCACCATCAAATCGATCGAATGCGCCATCGCCGACAAGGCCTTTGCCGCAGGCTGGGTGAGGCCTGAGCCTCCCGAGACCAAGACCGGCAAGCGCGTGGCTGTTGTGGGCTCTGGCCCCGCCGGGTTGGCGTGCGCCCAGCAGCTCGCCCGCGTCGGCCATGACGTGCATGTCTATGAGAAGCATGCGCAGCCTGGCGGTCTGCTCCGCTACGGCATCCCCGACTTCAAGATGGAGAAGTACCTCGTCGAGCGCCGGGTTGAGCAGATGCAAGCCGAAGGCGTGACCTTCCACTGCAACATGCATGTCGGCCATGACATCTCGGCGCGCAAGCTCGAGCGCGACTACGACGCGGTGCTGCTCGCCGGCGGCGCCGAGTACCCGCGCGACCTCGCCATCGAGGGCCGCAATTTGCGCGGCGTGCACTACGCCATGAATTTTCTGCCGCAGCAGAACCGCCGCGTCTC
>DATDLA010000090.1:0-3282 GCA_036519535.1 Methyloceanibacter sp. | reverse complement strand
TTTTGCTTCTAATATCGCGTCAGCCAGAACAAGCGCCGCCTCCCCCAACTTCCCTCGTCACTTGATCCGGGCATCCATTCCGCGACCGCTCAATTGGCTGAAGCGCATATGGAATGGATTGCGGGGTCAAGCCCGGCAATGCCGAAGGCGAGAAGCAGCTTTTGGTTCTAAATCGATCCCCTACCTTATCCCCGCGCGCCGAGCCTCCCTTACACTTGCCTCATCTCTTCCCTGCGAGGGATGCGTGACCGGGACCGTCCCGCCACGTGGGGAAGGGTGCGGCGCCTGAGGAGAACCGCGAAGGCGAGTGGGCCTCATCTGAGAAAGAGTGGCTCTAGCCTGAGCGGCCGGTGTAACGGACCACCTCAGGGGCTCGTCTGCCCCCCGCCTGGGTTGGAAAGCCCGGGTCCATCTCTGCCGGCCGTCATGCACGGCCCGCGGAAGAGGCGGTAAGCGAGGGGAAGGGGCTCAACATATCGCCGCGCGCGGGACACCTGAAGGCTGTCCTGAAGCTGCAGTCGGAAGCGGCCCTCGGGCGCTCCGCGCTTCCCTCATCCCTCGCGCACGCTGCGCGGCGAGCACTCACTTGTCATGCCCGCGAAGGCGGGCGTCCAGTAATCACAGGTGGTGCGAAGCCATTAGGTGCGGTGGTTACTGGATCGCCCGGGCAAGCCGGGCGATGACAAGGAGGGGGCTCGGCCTTATAGGGAAGCCTCAATTCAAAGACTCAAGGATTTGGCCTTTGCTCGACATCAAATGGATTCGCGAGAACCAGGACGCCTTCGTCGCGGCGCTCAAGAGCCGCGGCGCGGATGCGCCCGAGGAGACGTTGAATCAAATTCTGAGGCTGGACGAGCAACGCCGCGCGACGATTCAGAAATTGCAGGAGGCGCAAGCCCGCCGCAACGCCGCGTCGAAAGAGATCGGCAACGCCAAGGCGAGCAAGGATGAAGCCACCGCCAAGCGGCTGATGGACGAGGTCGCCGCGCTCAAAAGCTCAATCCAGGAGGGCGAGGCGGCTGAGAAGCGGCTGGATGACGAGCTGCGCAATTTGCTCGCAGGCATCCCCAATACGCCGGCGGACGACGTTCCGGTCGGGCCGGACGAGACGGCCAATGTCGAGCTGCGCAAGGTGGGCAGGCCACCCAAATTCGACTTCCAGCCCAAGCAGCATTTCGAGATCGGCGAAGCGCTCGGCCTCATGGATTTCGAGACGGCAGCGAAGCTGTCAGGCTCGCGCTTCGTCGTTTTGAAGGGCGCGCTCGCGAGGCTCGAGCGGGCGCTCTCCCAATTCATGCTCGATCTGCACACATCCGAGCACGGCTACACCGAAGTGAACCCGCCGCTGCTCGTCCGTGACCACGCAATGTTCGGCACGGCGCAATTGCCGAAATTCGAGGACGATCAGTTCCTAACGTTGCGGACGATCAATCCTGAGATTGGTCAACTCAACTTGTTGCAACGTGAAGCCGAATCGGCACTCCCAGACTTTGTTCTGGAATCGCCGGACACGAGCGACAAAAGTGCCATCGAACTCATAAAAGTGGCACGGGAAAGGTTGGGTTGGATCCGCCAAAGGATGGACCACATTAGGGCACGCGTTACCGAAATTTCTCAGTTTTTGGAAAACAAAGAGACCCATTGGCTCATTCCAACCGCCGAAGTTCCACTCACCAATCTCGTGCGTGAAGACATCACCGACGAAGCCAAGCTTCCGATCCGCGTTACCGCCGGCACGCCTTGCTTCCGCGCCGAGGCAGGCGCCGCCGGCAAGGACACGCGCGGCATGATCCGCCAGCATCAATTCTCCAAGGTCGAGCTCGTCTCCATCACCACGCCTGAGCAATCCAAAGACGAGCACGAGCGCATGACGGCCTGCGCCGAGGAGGTGCTGAAGCGGCTCGAGGTTCCTTATCGCGTGGTGGTGCTGTCGACCGGCGACATGGGCTTTGCCGCGGAGAAGACCTACGACATCGAGGTCTGGCTCCCCGGGCAGGGCGCTTACCGCGAGATCTCGTCGTGCTCCAACTGCGGCGACTTCCAGGCCCGGCGCATGAATGCGCGCTACCGGCCGCAAGGCGCCAAGGAGACGCGCTTCGTGCATACGCTGAACGGCTCAGGCGTCGCCGTGGGGCGCGCGCTGATCGCGGTGATGGAGAACTACCAGGAGGCCGACGGCTCGATCCGCATCCCCGATGCGCTCAAGCCCTACATGGGCGGCCTCGGCAAGATCGAGCGCGCTGCGCAATGCGCGTCCTGATCACCAATGACGACGGCATCGAGGCGCCTGGCCTCGACGTGCTCGAGCACATCGCAAGCGCCGTGAGCAAAGAGGTCTGGGTGGTGGCGCCCGAGACCGATCAGTCAGGCGCCTCGCACTCTCTGACGCTCGCCGAGCCCTTGCGCATGCGCGAGCTCGGCAAGCGGCGCTATGCGGTGAAGGGCACGCCGACCGACTGCGTCATCATGGGGGTGCGCTTCCTGCTCAAGGACAAGCCGCCGGACCTCGTGCTCTCCGGCGTCAATCGCGGCCAGAACCTCGCCGACGACGTGAATTATTCCGGCACCGTCGCCGGCGCCATCGAAGGCGTGCTGCTCGGCGTACCCTCGATCGCGCTCAGCCTCGCCATCGGCAACTACGAGACCGGCAAGCCCATTTGGGACACGCCCATGCGTCATGGCGGGGAGCTGCTCGGCAAGCTGCTCGAGGCGGGCTGGCCCGAAGGCGTGGTGCTCAACGTCAATTTTCCGGATTGCCAGCCCGATGCCGTCAAAGGCATGGCGGTGACCTCGCAAGGCCAGCGCCACCCGGACCTCCTCCGCATCGAGGACCGGCTCGATACCCGCGGCAAGCCCTATTACTGGGTCGGCATCGAGCGCCGCAAATCCAAGCCGCCGAAAGGCACAGACCTCTGGGCGGTGCAGTCGGACCGCATCTCGGTGACGCCGCTTCACCTCGACTTCACCGACGATGAGACGCGCGAGACGCTCGCCGCGACGCTCGGCGAATAGGCCTTTCGCTCGCTAACAGAGGGGTTCAGTATCGCCGCATATTCTGATGAATCACCTCGGGGGATCGCTCGCCATGGCGAGTGAGCCGGACCAGATCGGCCTGATCATGCAGCTCAGGCGCCGCGGCATCCGCGATACGCGGGTGCTGCGCGCCATTGAGCGGGTTCCGCGCGAGCTGTTCGTCGACCCTGCCTTTGCCGACCACGCTTATCAGGACATCGCGCTCCCGATCGACTGCGGGCAGACCATCTCCCAGCCTTATGTCGTCGC
>DATDLA010000089.1:0-2598 GCA_036519535.1 Methyloceanibacter sp. | reverse complement strand
AGAGCCCTGGCTCGTTGGACAAGATCATGCCGGGCTGAAGCTCGACGGTACCGTGCCGCGAGATGCGCTGCGGCGATTCATGCACCGAGAGGTAGCTGCCGACGCCATGTCCCGTTCCGTGGTCGAAATCGAGCCCAGCCTGCCATAGCGGCCGGCGCGCGAAGGGGTCGATATCTTGACCGCGCGTCCCCTTGGGGAACCGCGCGGTGGCGACGGCGATGTGTCCCTTCAGCACCAGCGTGTAGTGCCGCCGCATCTCGGCGCTCGGCGTGCCGATGGCGACGGTGCGGGTGATGTCGGTGGTGCCGTCTGCATATTGTCCGCCCGAGTCGATGAGGTAGAGCGAGCGCACCTTCAGCTTGAGATTGCTTGCGGTGGTGGGCCGGTAATGGACCACCGCGCCGTGCGGGCCCGCCGCGGAAATCGAGTCGAAGCTCAGATCCTTGAGCTCCCCCGTCTCGCGGCGGAACTCTTCGAGCTTCATCGCCGCGCCGATCTCATCGACCCGGCCCGAGGGTGAATTCTCGTCGAGCCAGGCGAGGAAGCGGACGACCGCTGCTCCGTCGCGGAGATGCGCCGCGCGGGCGCCCTCGATCTCGGTCGCGTTCTTGATCGCCTTGGGCAGAATGCAAGGATCGTCTCCGGCGACGATCTTGGCACCTGAGGCTTCGAGGATTTGCGCGAAACGCACCGGCGTCGTCTCAGGATCGAGGCGGACGCGCGCACCCTTCACTCCAAGTGCTTTCAGCCGTGCGTCGAGCGCCTCCGGCGGAAGCAGCTCAGCCGTCTCTTTCAGATGCCCCCGCACATTGTCGCCGAGCTTGGCTGGGTCGATGAAGAGCGATGGCTTGCCGCGCGCAGGCACCAAGGCGAAGGAAAGCGCGAGCGGGGAGTGGGTGATATCGCCGCCGCGGATGTTGAACAGCCACGCGATCGAATCGAGCAAAGTGAGCAGGACGGCATCGGCCTTCTCGCGCTTCAAGGTCTCCTGCACCTCGGCGATCTTCTCCGAGGCACTCCGCCCGGCGAGTTCAGGACCATGCGGGACGACCGGCGCGGAGGAGGGGGCGGGACGGTCCCGCCACAAGAGGTCGATCGGATTGTCAGCCTGAGGCTCCAGGCGAATGCCGACCTTGCCCAGACTCTCTATGAGGCGCTCGATCTCCTTGATGGTGTGCAGGTTCGGGTCGTAGCCGATGATGCCGCCCTTCGGCAGCGCTGCGGCGAGCCATTCGGAGGCCTTGGCGTCCGGCGTCTGCAGCACGTCGAACAGCGAAGTGTCGGTCTGCGCCCGCGCCTGCAAGGTGTAGCGGCCGTCGACGAACAACGCTGCCGCATTCTCCAGCACGATGGCGACCCCCGCCGATCCGGTGAAGCCGGTGAGCCAGCGCAGGCGCTCGGCGCAAGGTGGCAGGAACTCATCTTGGTGCTCGTCGCTGTGCGGGACGAGAAAGCCTTTGAGCTTTCGCGATTTGAGCTCACGCCTGAGCGCTCTCACCCGTTCCGGCACCACGCCAGGCGAGCTGATCTCGTCGAAGCTTTGAAACATGGTCCCGCCTTGTAAGGCGCGAGGCCGCCGCAATCAATCAGTAGGCGTCTTCGACCTGCTGCCACGCCGAAGGAGCAGAGTGGTCCATCCGCCGAGAAGGATTCGTGAATCGAGCCTGAAACCAAGGGCGCGGAAGCGCGCTTCGACCTGCCGCGCTTGGGGCTCGAGGATGCCGGAGAGCACGCACACTCCGCCGGGCCCAAGGGCCCGGGCGAAAGCGGGCGCAAGCTCGAGCAAAGGGCGGAGCAGAAGGTTGGCAAATAACAGATCGGCTTTGGCGCGGCGCAACGCCGGATGGGCAAGACCCTCGGCCTTCAGCACGAGTACGCGCGACTGAACGCCGTTCCTCCGAGCGTTTTCGGCGGCGACGGCGACGGCAACCGGATCCATGTCGCTCGCGAGCACAGGTCCGTCGAGAGCATTGGCCGCGGCGATGGCGAGGATGCCGGTGCCGGTGCCGATATCGAGCACGCGGCGCGGGCGCCCGCGCTTCAGCAGGCGATCGAGCGCGATGAGGCATCCGCGCGTGGTGGCGTGATGGGCGGTGCCGAAGGCAAGCCCCGCGTCGATCTCAAAGGTGAAGCGCCCCGCGGCCACCTTGCCCCGGTCATGACGGCCATGCACCAGGAAGCGGCCGGCACGCACAGGCCCCCGCAAGCTTTCCGCCTCGGCCACCCAATTCTTAGCTGCAAGCGCCTCGATCCTGAGCGCACCAAGGTCCTCTCCGCGGGCAACGCCCTCGATCAATTGGATCAGCCGCTCGCGGGCTGGCTTTTCGGCGTAATGCGCCGATACCTCAATTTGGCCGGGGCCGCACTCGAACAAAGTGACGGCCAAAGCCGCAGGACTCTCCGCCGCTTCAAGGCTGGCGGCGATGGCCTCGGCGATGGGAGAGGGCGCCTCGATGGTCGCGATGTAGGTGACTGGCTCGGTCTTGGTGCGTGCCGACATGGCAAGAGCCGGTCAGCAACGCTCGACGAAGCTGTCCACCACCTTCTTCTGCCCAGCCTTATCGAAATCGACCGTCAGCTTGTTGCCGTCGACTTGCG
>DATDLA010000088.1:0-4519 GCA_036519535.1 Methyloceanibacter sp. | reverse complement strand
TGTCGCCTCGCTCAGAGGACGCGCTTGGCGCGCTGTGTGAGCCAGTCCTTGGCGCCTTCCAGGTCCTTGACGAAGCGCACGAATTCGCGCTGGCGCGAGGTCTCGTCGGGGAGCCGCAGCAGGTAGGAGGGGTGGACCGTGATCACCGCGCGGCGATGGTCGGGAAGCTCGATCAGGCGCCCGCGATTGGCATTGATGGTGACCACCTTTTGCATCACCGCCCGCGCCGCGGTCGCGCCCAAGGCCACCACGACGTTCGGCTGCACGATGGCGAGCTCGTTGTCGAGCCACCAGCGGCAAGCGTCGATCTCGCCGGTATTGGGCTTTTGGTGGATGCGCCGCTTGCCGCGCGGCTCGTTCTTGAAGTGCTTCACCGCGTTGGTGATGTAGACCGCGCTGCGTTCGATGCCTGCGCTTTCGAGCGCCCGGTCGAGCACCTTGCCGGCAGGTCCGACAAAGGGGCGGCCGGTGATATCCTCTTGATCGCCAGGCTGCTCGCCGACCAGCATGAGCGCGGCATCAGCCGGCCCTTCGCCGAACACCGTCTGGGTCGCATTCTTGTAGAGCGGACAACGCGTGCAAGGGCTCGCCTCCTTGGCGAGCTGCTCAAGCGCGCGCTCAGGATCGTTGATGCGCTTCGCCTCGGCAAAGAGGGGGAGTTCGGCGTCACGCCAGTTCTGCGCCATGTATTGCCGCTCATGGATAGGGCTGCTCTTTGGGAGGAACATTCTGCGCGGGCCTGCGTTCCGCGTCCATGGCTGGCGTCATCCGACGACAACTCACGAGCGGCCCCGTTTCCATCTTTTTCCTGTGCTTACAAGCTCGTTCCGCGCACCCCATATGAGGCCGGGGCCGGTTGGACCTGCTAGTATTGTGCGAGGACGTTAGAGCCATGCTGGACGACATGCCCAAAGGTCAGAGCACCAGTCTCGTCGTGGACGCAGACGACCAGTTCGGGGCGGTCGCGCTGCCCCCGGGCAAGGAGCTTGCTTCGCCCAAGCCCAAGCGGACACGCCGCGCCCGGCGGGAGAAAGTCGTGAAGGAAAGCGCGCTTGGCGCGCTGCTCAAGCCGATCGGCATATCGCTCGCGCTCGTGCTCATCGCCTACGCGCTCCTCTCGCTCGGCACCACCTTTTGGCGGAGCTACCAGCGGCATCTCGATCAAAGCCTGCCGGTTCACGCCGACAACAGCGTCTTCGATATCCTGTTCGGAACCTCGAACCTGCCGGCGGATCCCGTCGACCTCGTGGTCAAGGAAGTGGACGGCACTCTGCACAGAGTGGTGGCGAGCAAGTCGGAAGCAGACAAGTTCGTCAACGAAACCATCCTCATGCTCGACGACGAGCGGGCGAGCATCAAGAAGGCCGCCCATGACGACCTCGACCGAGCCTTTGCGCAGGCCTTCCAGGATCGTGAGCAGGCCATCTCGAGCTACGCAGACTGGTTCTTCGAGTGGAAGCGCTCCTACGTGGTGCTGAAGGAGTCGCTTACTTCGGCGGTCACCCGCTTCTTCGAGGCAGGAAAATACGAGTCGCTGACCGAGGCCATCGAGGCCGACGTCAAGGACTACTTCCTCAGAAACTACAAGGAGCAGGTGCTGAAGCCCGAGCTGCGCGACCAAACCATCACCCAAGGCGTGGAGCAAGCCGCGCGCCATGCTCATGACAGTTATCGCCGGGTGATCGCCAATGGCGACATGCGCCTGCAGCTGTTTCTCGCCAAGCATACGAGCTATCTTGCGGACATCCCCGCCGCCACGCCGATGACCAACGTCAAGCTCGATTGGGACGCGCAGAAATGGAAGGCGCCGGTCTATCTCATGGAGGATCGTGCCTTTGACGGCGTTGCCGGCATCGGCGCCGCGGCAGCCGGCGGCACGGTCGGCGCGCTTGCGCTCGGCCCGGCGCTGAATGGCGTGCTCGCCCAGAGCTTCGGGCAGCTGTCGCGCCGTTTCGTCACCTCGCTCGGCACGCGACTTGCCTTTGCCGAGCAGGGGGCGGTCGCCGGCACGATGGTGCAGCCGATGGGCGGGCAGGTCATCGGCGCCGCTATCGGCATCGCCATCGGCGTCGTCGCCGATTATCTGAGCAACGCCGCCAATGAGGCGTTCAACCGCGACGAGTTCGTGGCGGCGAATAACCAGGCGCTCGACGCCACCATCGCCACCTGGAAAGCCACCCTTACCGCCAATATCGACACGGCCATCGACAGATGGTTCGACGACGCGCGCGCGAGCGTGGTGCTCAGCGCCAAATAGCCGCGCGGGCGCCGTTTTCTTTGCCGAGTCAAGGCGGTTGGAGGGCCAAGCGCTGATTTCCGTGGCAATTCCCGTTTGCGGCGATATGCTTGGGCCAAGTAAGCGCCGAGGCCAGCGGGGATGGACGACACGGTAAAAAGCATTGCGCGGCCGGCGGCGACGAGATCGCTGCATGACGCGGTCCGCAAGGCTCGGGTCGAGGAAGCCTATCAGCTCGACGAAACCGCCGACCGGCGCGACAGTGAGATCGCGCGGCTCGAGCTGCTGAAGGCGGAGCTCGAGGCGGTATTCGCCGAGGTCCCGGCCAACGACGACCGATTCACGCTCATGCTGGTGCCAAGCCGTCCGGCGCGGCTGTGGATCGACTTATTCACCTATTGCGCGATCGACGAGACAAGCGGCGCCTATCTCTTCATCCGCAACAGCGAAAGCGGGCGGCGGACGCTGTACAGCACGAATTCGGTCAGCGAGATGGCCGACCGCATCACCCTCTACGTGGCGCGCGAGATCGTGCGCCGGGAGCGGTTGGAGGCGGCTCTGCTCGAGCCGCTGACGCGCGAGGAGAAGCCTCCGGCCGTACCACGTCCGGCGCGCCTTGGCATGACGGTCGTGGTCTCGGCCTTCATCATTGGCCTCTTGACCGGAGCGGCCGCCCTGTTCGCCGCCGCGTGGCTCGCCACGCCCTAGGCCTCACGACGCGCGCAAGAGCCGCCGCTCACATTCCCAGACATGAGCCGCGGTATCCGCAACGGCGCGTCCCATCATCTCGCAGCGCCAGCCATTGCCGACCCTTGCGATGCGATATTCGTGGTAGCGCGCCGCCGGGATGCGCCCGGACACGGCTTCTGACGCCGAAGGAACGCCGACGACGACCACAGGCCCCGTGACCGTGTCGAATTCGAACACCGTCTGCTCGTGATTGTGCCCGTGCAGCACGAGCTCGGCGCCAGCCTCCTTCAGGATGCTCATCATCGCCTTGGCATCACGCAAGCCGCGCCGCCAGCTCGCCTGGCCGGGAAGGGGAGGGTGGTGGATGAGCACCACGCGGAACAGTCCGGCGCGGCCGAGCTCCTGCAAGGCAAGCTTCAGGAAAGCGCGCTGCTCCGAGCCGAGGCGGCCGGCGGCGATGAACGGCATGGTGGGAATGGCGGAGGAGAGGGCCACGAGCGCCACGTCGCCAAACCGGCGCACGAAGGGGAAGCCGGTCGGCGGCGTGCTGAAGAGCGCTTGGCCGGCCTCATTGGCCTCCATGAAGGGGCGCCAATGGCCGGTTCCGCTTTCGGGATGCAGCCGCACATAGGCATCGTGATTGCCGGGGATCGCGGTGACCCGGTCCGGGGGGCCGAGATGGTGCAGCCATTCCGCGGCGAGGAGAAATTCCTCGGGCAGCCCGAGATTGACGAGATCGCCGGTCACCGCGATGTGGTCGGGCTGCCGCTCGACGAGATCGCGGGTGAGCAAGTCGAGGATATCGCGGCGATGCACCAGCTTCCGCCCGCGATGCCAATTGACGTAGCCGAGCACGCGCTTGCCGAAGAGGTCGCGCCGGCGGGCTCGCGGCATCGGGGTCAGATGAATGTCGGACAGATGGGCGAGGGTGAACAATGGCGGCAGACTACTTCTTGAATGGATCGACTCCCCAGATATAGAGACCATAGAGCATGAACAAGAACACCATAGTGATAAGCCACAGATAGGTGAGGCGACCCTCTTCTTCGCCCTTCAGTTCCTTCTGGGCGATCTTCACGAAGCAGTAGACGAAGGTGACAGTCAGCACGTTCGCGGTGAGGACCGGCGCCATTTCCTTGAAAAAGGCCTAGTGCCGCCGACTTGCTGCACTATCGTTACTCCCTCCCCACCCATTACTCGCTCCGCACCGCGTCGTCGGGGGATCCGAGTACGGACGTTGCGTCCACCTCGATTGCATTTGAAGTCTGATTTGCTCGCGCCGCGATGCGTCGCTGTCGCCAAACAATCCCTGCTAGGCCATGAGCTCATCCCGCAACTCTTCAAATCGGACCGCATCCTGGAGGTCATTCCCCCAGTTTGAGGCTATTTCGGGAGAAGCCTAGGAACCCTAAGGCTAGGTGTCGAAGGCTCTTCCTTTTTTCGACCTAAATTCCAGTCACCTTTCAACCCAAGGAGCCCCAAAAAGAATCAAGAGGGCTCCGTTTTTGGGTGGGATTAGACCTTAGCGGAACAGCGTCAACCTATCAGATTTGCTGCTTTTCTCATGCAGGGGGACAGGCATGGGTTGGAAGC
>DATDLA010000087.1:0-3494 GCA_036519535.1 Methyloceanibacter sp. | reverse complement strand
GCCAGCCATGTTGGTGTGGATTCCGAGCAGTTCCGGACGCGCCTCCACCCCCATCAAGTCGACGATAACCGCACCCCAATCGCCGCCTTGCGCCACGTACTGGGTGTAGCCAAGGCGCGCCATCAGCACGGCCCACGCACGTGCGATGCGTTGGGGCCCCCAGCCGGGAGCAGTCGGCTTGCCCGGAGAACCCGTAGCCCGGCATCGACGGGATCACGAGGTGGAACGCGTCCGATGCGCTCGCGCCATGGGCCGTGGGATTAGTGAGCGGATCGACGATCTTCAGCTGCTCGATGACCGAGCCGGGCCACCCGTGCGTTACGATCATCGGTAACGCATTCTCGTGCTTCGAACGGACATGAATGAAATGGATGTCGAGCCCGTCGATCTCGGTGATGAAATGCGGTAGCGCCTTCAGTTTTGCCTCGCACTTGCGCCAGTCGTAATCCGTGCCCCAGTAGCGCGCGAGTTTTTGGGTCGTTGCCAGCTGCACGCCTTGCGAGGTGTCCGCGACTGTTTCCCGCTCAGGCCACTTGGTCGCGTTTATGCGCCGGCGCAAGTCGGCAAGCTCGGATTCCGGAACATTTATTTGGAATGGACGGATGGCGGTTGCATCACTGCCCGTATGTTGAGCAACTTCGGTCATAGCTCTAGACCTTCCGCAAAACCGAGAAGATAGTTTTTGCTGACTTTTTCCCGCGTCTTAGACGCTACGCTTCCCTGTGGTGGGGCACAACAAGCTACCGTGCGTGTCATCGATAGGCAAAAAAAGGGTCGACGGTAGGATGTACCGTCGACCAAGCATCCGTCGGGGGACGGACTCGCGCCTCGCCCGTGCAGGGTTGTGCGGACGAGACGGCGACTAGGCCCCGATCTAGGTATTGGCGGATTGGGTTTCAACCCGGGGCGCCAGCGCTTTTGCCATAGGCGAAGATCGGGATGATGTGGTGCTTGTCGTGAATGCGCGCATCGCGCTTGAACTCGACGAGCTTCGGCCGTCGATTCCGCAAAGCTGGGAATTGGTCGACAGCACCGGGCGCCCTGACTCGAGGACCTTGCGGAACTCAATGCAGTCGGCCTCGGTCTTGGGCTCAGCTACCGTCTTGCCCTCTCGCCAGTAGAACTCCGCATGCCGGCGAAGCGACCCTGAATAGAGGATCGCGTCCGGACGGTTTGTCTTGACCCACTCGAGACCCGCGACGGGAGGCGTGGTCGTTGTTGCTCCCTCGACGAGCAGGAAAGCGACTACGAAAACCATGCCGAACATGTCCGTGAGCGCGAGCCCCGACTGCAGCCAGAACATCGGCGACAGCGCCATGATGAGGGTGGCGCACAAGGCGACCGGCCAATCGGAGTGCCGCCGCTCCAGGACGTAGAACATCGAAGCGACGGCGCCCCCGGACAAGGCCGAAACCAGCGTGAGTGCACCCGCGTGATCGGCAATGACGCGATAGACGAGCTTTCCCGCCGCGATATAGACGGGGTAGCCCGGCGGATGCGGCCAATGCTTGGTGACATCGAAGTCGTCGAGGCCGAAGGCAAAGTTCACCGAGTCCCAATCGTCGAGCCAATGCGACCGAGTGGCAGCGAAGAGCGCGGCGAGGCCAAGGAAGAGGCAAGCTGCCGTCAACACGTCTCGTGCCGACAACGATCGGGAGCGCAGTCAGCCATTGGGGTCAGAAAGCGTGCGCGTCGAACAGGCGATCGATATCGCCATGCCAATCGTCCGCGTATGCGGCGAGCAGCCGGTCGGCCGGCGAGCGTCCTTCCGCCGCAATCTCGACCAATGCCGCAAGATGCTTGCGCTCGTCATTGCCGCTCTTGTCGACAATGGCGCGGCGCTGCAAACCCTTTTCGGCGATGGCGACGGCCTCGCGCGCGACATCGCCGGCGGTACCATCGCGAAACGGCGTCTTGAGCCCAAGGCGAGGAACCTGGTCGCGCAAGCACCGGCGCTCGCTCGCCGTCCAGTCGGCGATCAGCGCCGAGGCTTGGGCAAGCGAGGCTGGGTCGTAGAGCAGCCCGACCCAGAAGGCCGGAAGCGCCATCAGCTCGGCGAAGGGGCCTGCGTCGGCGCCGCGCATCTCGAGGAACCGCTTGAGCCGCACGTCGGGGAAGAGCGTGGTGAGATGGTCGGCCCAGTCGTCGAAGGTCGGACGCTCGCCCGGAAGCTCGCCGAGGCGGCCGGCGAGAAAGTCTCTGAACGACGCTCCCGCGGCGTCGATGTAGCGGCCCTTGCGGTAGACGAAATACATGGGAACATCGAGGGCATAGTCCACATAGCGCTCAAATCCCATGCCGGGCTCAAACGCGAAGGGAAGATTGCCGGTGCGGTCGGGGTCGGTGTCGCGCCACACCTCGGCGCGATAGGACTGAAAACCGTTCGGCCTGCCATCGGTGAAGGGCGAATTGGCGAAGAGCGCGGTGGCGATCGGCTGGAGCGCCAACCCGACGCGCATCTTCGCCACCATGTTTGCCTCGTCTAAGAAGTCGATATTGACCTGGACCGTCGCGGTGCGGAACATCATGTCGAGACCGAGCCGCCCCCTTGTCGGCATATAGCGTTGCATGATGCCATAGCGCGCCTTGGGCATGACCGGGGTCTCGGCGAGCGTCCATTTCGGCGAAAAGCCGATGCCCAAAAATCCGATGCCGAGCTCACCGCCGACTTCCGTCACCTCGGTCAGATGGTGGCGGAGCTCCTCGTCGGTCTCGTGCAAGGTCGCGAGCGGCGAACCGGAAAGCTCCAACTGTCCGCCGGGCTCGAGGCTGATAACGCCGCCTTTGGGGCAATCAGGGCGCTGCAGCGCGATGATGTTGCCGCGCTCCATGACACCATCCCAGCAGAAGCGCTGCTTCATGCCTTCGAGCAAAGCGCGGATGCCGCGCTCGCCGTCGTAAGGAACCGGCGCGTGACCCTGCCGGTAGAAGCCGAACTTCTCGTGCTCGGTGCCGATGCGCCAGTCGGTCATCGGCTTGTTGCCTGCTTCGAGATAAGCGACGAGCTCGTTCCGCGACTCGATGGTCGGGCCTTGCGGCCCAGCTACGCGTGTCGACATGGGAAGACTAGCTCGATTGCACGACTTGGGTTTGCGGCGTGAACCGTGCCGCTCCTAGCACGTTTGCGCCTCGGCGAACATGGCAGGGTCAGGACCGCCAGTCGCCGATCGTGGCATTGACGAGGGCGAGCGCGGCGACGGCTGCGGTATCGGCCCGCATCACGCGGGGCCCAAGCGAGATCGGCAGAACAAAGGGCCGAGCCAAGAGAAGCGCCCTCTCCTCCTCTTCGAACCCGCCTTCGGGGCCGATCAGAACGGCAAGCGGGCGCGGGGTCTTGCTTTGCAGCGCGGCAAGCGGCGAGGCGATGGGTGCTGCCTCATCGGCAAAGACGAGCAGCCTGTTTTCGTCCCAGCCGGCGAGAAGAACGGCGAGCTTCTCAGGCTCGGCCACCTCCGGCACCCAAAGGACACCGCATTGCTCGGCGGCCTCGACGG
>DATDLA010000086.1:0-5965 GCA_036519535.1 Methyloceanibacter sp. | reverse complement strand
CCGTCTTTGACGATTTCGTCGAAGGCTTCGCCGAACTCACCCGTAAATATGTCGTCGGCAATCCGCTCGATGCCTCGACCACGCTTGGGCCGATGGCGCGCGGCTCCTTCGCCGACACGGTGCGCGGCCAGATCGCCGAGGCGCGACGCAAGGGCGCGGCGGCCCTGATCAACATGAAGGTGGAAGGCGACCGGCCGGGCTCGCCCTATCTCGCGCCGGAAGTGCTGACCAACGTCAATCACCAGATGGAGGTGATGCGCGAGGAGAGCTTCGGGCCCGTCGTCGGCATCATGAAGGTGCGCGACGACGAAGAGGCCATCACGCTCATGAACGACAGCCCCTATGGGCTGACGGCCTCGATCTGGACGCGCGATACCGGCCGTGCGGCCGAGATCGGCGCGCGGGTCGAGACCGGCACGGTCTACATGAATCGCTGCGATTATCTCGATCCGCAGCTCACCTGGACCGGCGTCAAGGACACCGGCCGCGGTACGGCGCTGTCGAGATACGGCTTCGACGCGCTGACCCAGCCGAAGAGCTTTCACCTCCGCGAAGTCTGACAGCTTTCATCCCGGAACCGGACATGACCGCACCGACCGCAAATTGGAGCTACCCGACCGCTATCCGCTTCGGCGCCGGCCGCATCAAGGAGCTGGCGGACGCCTGCCGCGCTGCGGGAATTTCCCGGCCACTCCTGGTCACCGATACCGGCCTCGCTAAGCTCCCCGTCACGTTGCGGACGTTGGAGCTGATGAAGGACGCGGGGCTCCCGGTGGCAATGTTCTCCGATGTCCAGCCGAACCCCGTGGATTCGAATGTCGAGGCCGGCATCGCCGTCTTTCGTGCTGGCGGCCATGACGGCATCGTCGCCTTCGGCGGAGGCTCGGGCCTCGACACCGGCAAGGTCATCGCCTTCATGGCCGGGCAGACGCGCCCGCTTTGGGACTTCGAGGATATCGGCGACTGGTGGACTCGGGCCGATGCGGACAAGATCGCTGCCGTCATCGCCGTGCCGACCACGGCGGGGACCGGCTCGGAAGTCGGCCGCGCCGGCGTCATCACGCAAGAGGCGACCCACACCAAGAAGGTGATCTTTCATCCGAAGATGATGCCGCGCATCGTGATCTGCGATCCTGAGCTCACCGTCGGCATGCCGCCGGCAATCACCGCCGGCACCGGCATGGATGCGCTCGCCCATTGTCTCGAGGCCTATTGCGCCCCGAGCTACCATCCGATGGCGGAGGGCATTGCCGTTGAGGGCATGCGGCTCATTTTCACGAACCTGCCCAAGGCTGTAGCGAACGGGAACGATCTTGAGGCCCGCGCCCATATGATGAGCGCGGCGGCCATGGGGGCTACTGCCTTCCAGAAAGGCCTCGGCGCCATTCACGCGCTGTCCCATCCGGTCGGCGCGCTCTATCACACCCATCACGGCATGACCAATGCGGTGTACATGCCCTATGTGCTCGTCTTCAATCGCCCCGCCATCGAGGCGAAGATTGAGCGGCTGGCCGGCTATCTCGGCATCCCGGGCGGGTTCGACGGGTTCCTCGCGGCCGTGCTCGATCTGCGCAAGAAGACCGGCGTTCCGCATGACTTGAAGGGGCTCGGAGTCGACGGCAGCCGCGTCGATACCATCGTCGAAATGTCGCTGGTCGATCCGACCGCCGGCGGCAATCCCGTGCCGCTGACCAAGAAGGGAAGCCGGAAGCTGTTCGACGCCGCGCTCAAAGGCGACGTCGCAGCGGCGGCTGCCTGACGGCTGGGAGGATCGCGCCGGCTATAAGGCGTGATGCGCCTCGATGATTCGTGGCTACAGCGACCATGCCGCAAACGAGCGGACATTTCTTGCCTGGCTTCGCACCAGCATCGCGGTGATTGCGTTTGGCTTCGTCGTCGAGAAATTCAATCTGTTTGCGCTCACCTTGCTCGATACGTCATCGCTTGATGAGGCCCACCGGATGCGGCTTGAGCGGCTATCCGGCTCGTTGCCGCAAGGCGCCGGGCGTGCCTTCATCGCGGTCGGGGTCATCACCATCGTGCTCGCCACGATCCGTTTCGTGCGCACCGGGTGGCTGCTTGACGACCAGGCGGTGCATTCGCCGAGCATTCTCCCAGACCTGATCTTCTCGGTGATCCTGGCGGCGATGCTGATCGCGCTCAGTGCCTATCTCGTGATGTGGTGAAGGGGACGTCGCCGCGGCCGGCACTTTGCAGGACGGGCAACTCCAGCACCGGAACGCCTTAGAAACCGCAGAGCTAGGATCAGTACCCTCTGAGCTGTTTGATCTGCTCGTAGCTCAGACCCTCGATGTCCTTTTGGGTGAGCATCTGGACCCCGACGCGCTTTGCCTTTGCTTGCACGGCCTTGAACCTGGCATCCGCTTCTTGCTTGACCGGGGCGGTGACGGGGCCCGTCTTTGCCGTAGCTGAACGCGTCGGCGCGGGGCGCCGCTCATAGGCTGCGGCAGGCGGCGGCGTCTTGGGACGTGGATAGGCCCGATTGCCATCGCGATCGGGCGCCTGTGGCGTCGCTCCATAGCTGCGGGGCCGGTTCGACTCAGGCGCCCCATAGCTGCGGGGCCGGTAGGAGCCGGGGGGCGCTCGGTAGGAGTCAGGCGGCCAGTAGGCCACCGGCCCATCATAATTGGGCGGCCCATAGACCACCGGCCCGTCATAATCGGGCGGCGGCGGGACGAAATAGACCTCCGGCGGCCCCATCATGCTGCCGAGGATGGCCCCAATACCGAATCCAACGAGCCCAGCGCCAACGGCAGAGCCATTTCCCGCCTGTGCCGGAGCGGTGAACGAAAGTGCGGCTATTCCGATTGCCGCCGCCGTGAGCGTAATCCTGAAGACTTTGTCCATTGGAGATCCCTCCACCCCGCCCACTCGATGAACGCCGCGCGGGGGCCCGCCCTACCGGAAAAGTCTAAATAAAAAGCGTTACCAGAAGGTCACGGAAGCAGCGGCACAGCCGAGCTTACATCTCCCAAAGGACGAAGGGGTCTCGTGGTTCGTGACTCTCTGGTAACCCATCCGGCGTAGCCTTTCCCGTGGGGCCCTGAACGAGCCCCGAGGGGATCGCTCAAATGCGCAAGGTCCTTCGCGTTACGGCCGTCGCGGCTGCTGGATTGACTTTGCTCGCGTGCAACCGTCCGCCGGGGCCGCCGCGAGAAGCCGCCTATGCGCCGCAGCCAGCCCAGACCTACGGCAACGCCCCCTACGCCCATGGGGATATGCCGCCGGCTCCACCTCCGCAGACCTATGGGGGCGCTCCCTACGGACGAGCGGATGTCCCACCACAAATTCCGCCGGCTCCAAGGCCGCAGACCTATGGCGGCGCCCCTTACGGACGAGCGGATGTGTCGGAGCAGGAACAACGCCTCGTGTGGAAGTCCTCACCACGCTGGGCAACAATAAAGCGCAACGCAAAGCGCGAAGCCGATACCGGCACGGCCAAGCACGAGGCGCAATCGAAACTCAAACTTGCCCAAGCAAAGGCAGCAAAAGTTGGCGTTGAGAACCTGACGGGAGACGACATCGATGGCCTGACCCCGGAAGAGCTCAAACAGCTCAGGGGTTATTGAGCCTCGCTGATTCCGCCCGCCAACTGAGTTGGGACCCCAAAGCGGACGGTTGGCGCGACTATGAGATTCCTATAAGTCGTTCTCCCTCTCCCTCTCGAAAACCTACGCGGATCAGGACTAGCTCTTGACCTGAGCGGAACGCCGTCCGCCGATGCGCCACGCCCCACGATTTCCGCAACCCCGATGGAATTTGCGCAAGTCGATTGGAGCGAACAGCGCGCAGAGGCATGTATTGGCACGCATTCGCTAGGAGACATCCGAATGTTGGACCTCATCCTCATCTCGCTCGGCCTTGGTTTCTTCATAGCCTCGGTCGCTTACGCTTACGCCTGCGACCGTCTGTAGGAGGCAGCCATGATCTTCGACTACTGGCTCGCCGGCATCGTCACCGCCGGGCTGCTCGCTTACCTCACCTACGCCCTGCTCAGGCCCGAGAAATTCTAAGAGGCGTTCCATGACCATTAATGGCTGGATTCAGATCGCGATCTTCTGCGCGATCGTCGCAGCTCTGGTGAAGCCGCTCGGTTGGTACATGACGGCGGTCTTCAACGGCGAGCGCACTTTTCTGTCGCCGGTGCTGCGGCCTGTCGAGACAGGCCTCTATCGGCTGGGCGGCGTCGACGAGAAGCGCGAGCAAAACTGGCTGACCTACACGGTCGCTATGCTGTTCTTCCATGTCGGCGGTTTTCTCATTCTCTACGCCTTACAGCGGCTGCAAGGCTTCCTGCCCTTCAACCCGCAAGGCATGACGGCGGTGCCCGAATACCTCACCTTCAACACGGCCATCAGCTTCATCACCAACACCAACTGGCAGAACTATGGTGGTGAGAGCACGCTGTCCTACCTCGTGCAGATGCTCGGCCTCACGCATCAGAACTTTCTGTCGGCGGCCACGGGCATCGTGCTTGCGGTCGCGCTGATCCGCGGCTTTGCCCGTGCCTCGGCGAAGACCGTCGGCAATTTCTGGGTCGATATCACCCGCTGCACGCTCTACATCCTGATCCCGATCTGCATTCCCTTTGCCTTGTTCCTCGTCTGGCAGGGCATCCCGCAGACCCTTGGCGCTTACGTCGACGCGACGACGCTCGAGGGCGCAAAGCAGACCATCGCCGTGGGCCCCGTCGCCTCGCAGATCGCCATAAAGATGCTCGGCACGAATGGCGGCGGCTTCTTCAATGCCAACGCCGCGCATCCCTTCGAGAATCCGACGGCGCTCTCCAATCTCCTGCAGATGGTCTCGATCTTCGCGCTCGGCGCCGCGCTCACCAATGTGTTCGGCCGCATGGTCGGCAATCAGCGCCAGGGCTGGGCCGTCTTCGCCGTCATGGGCGTTCTCTTCCTCGCCGGCGTCCTCGTTTGCTACTGGGCGGAAGCCGTTGGCAATCCGAACTTTGCGAGCCTCGGGCTCGATCCTTCCAATATGGAAGGCAAGGAGGTGCGCTTCGGCATACCCCTCTCAGCGCTCTTCGCCGTGATCACCACCGCCGCCTCCTGCGGCGCGGTCAATGCCATGCATGATTCCTTTACCGCGCTCGGCGGCATGATTCCGCTGATCAACATCCAGCTCGGCGAGATCATCATCGGCGGCGTCGGGGCCGGCATGTACGGCATGCTGCTGTTCGTGATCATCTCGGTGTTTGTCGCCGGCCTGATGGTCGGCCGCACCCCCGAATATGTCAGCAAGAAGATCGAAGCCAAGGAGGTCAAAATGGCCATGCTGGCGATCCTCGTCTTGCCGCTCATGTATCTCGGCTGGACGGCCGTTGCCACGGTGCTGCCGTCGGCGGTGGCCTCGATCGCCAATCCTGGCCCGCACGGTTTCTCCGAGATCCTTTATCTTTTCACCTCGAGCACCGGCAATAACGGGTCGGCGTTCGGCGGCATCACCGGCAATACGCCCTTCTACAACACCACCGGCGCCGTCGCGATGTTCGTCGGCCGCTTCTTCATGATCATCCCGGCCATAGCGATCGCCGGCTCGCTCGCAGCCAAGAAGTCGGTCCCGCCGTCTGCCGGCACGTTCCCGACCGATGGCGGCCTGTTCGTCGGCCTGGTCGTTGGCGTGATCCTGATCGTTGGCGGTCTCACCTTCTTCCCCGCGCTCGCCCTCGGGCCGATTGTCGAGCAGCTTGCCATGACGGCCGGCACCTTGTTCTGACCGAACTCATCTCGGAGTATTTCGATGGAAACGTCTCGTTTGCGCAAGCGGATGCCGGTAACGGCGCTCACCGATCCTAAGATCGTGCTCCCTGCGATCGGTTCGGCCTTCGCCAAGCTCGACCCGCGGATCATGATGAAAAACCCGGTGATGTTCGTGGTGGAGGTGGTGGCCGCGCTCACCACCGTGATCTTCATTCGCGATTGGATGAGCGGCG
>DATDLA010000085.1:0-5139 GCA_036519535.1 Methyloceanibacter sp. | reverse complement strand
ACGCGCCGAGCTCGTGATCGGCGGCTATAGCCGATCGAGCGTGCGGGGCCGGCCCTTCTCGTCGCTTCTGCTCGGCACCTTCGAGAATGGCGAGCTGATTTATGCCGGCAAGGTCGGCACCGGATTTTCCAGCGCCGACCTCGACGCGCTTGCCGAGCGCTTCAAGCCGATCGAGCAGAAGCAGTCGTCCTTTGTCGAGGTGCCGGCGATCGAGCGCAAGGATGCGGTATGGCTCAAGCCGAAGCTGGTTTGCGAGGTGGAATATACCGAGTGGACACGCGACGGCCGCTTGCGCCATCCAAGCTTTGAGGGCTTGCGCGAAGACAAGCGAGCGGCTGACGTCAGACGTGACATTCCGAGCGGCGAGGAGGCGGATGTGGCTCCGGCAAAAAGCGTTGCAGCAAAACCGAAGACGAAGGGCGATTCCGTGTTCGACGGCATCAAGCTCACGAGCCCCGACAAGGTCCTCTATCCAGAGGTGGGCGTGACCAAGCTCGACCTCGCAAGCTATTACCAGACGATCGCGCCCTACATCTTGCCCTATGTGGTCAACCGTCCGATCAGCCTCGTGCGCTGTCCGGAGGGAATTGACGGGGAGCAGTTCTTCCAGCGCCACGCCATGAAGGGCATGAGCGATGCGATCAAGCAGATTCCCATATCCGGCGGCGAGAGCAAGAAGCCCTATCTCTATATTGACGGCGAGGCAGGCCTGTTCGGGCTCGTGCAAATCAGCACTGTCGAGATTCACGATTGGGGCGTGTCGCTCGATCATCTCTACGAGCCCGACCGCCTGGTGTTCGATCTCGACCCGGACGAGGGGCTCGACCTCGACGTGCTGAAAGCCGCGGCTGTCGAGGTGCGGGACTTCCTGGCCGATCTTGGCTTGAAGAGCTTCCTGAAATCGACCGGCGGCAAGGGCCTGCATGTGGTGGCGCCGATCACGCCGAAGCAAGGCTGGGACGAGGTGAAGGCCTTCGCCAAGGCGATCGCCGATACGCTGGTTGAAGTGCGCGCCGACCGCTACACGGCCAACCCGCTGAAAAAGACCCGCAAGGGCAAGATCTTCGTCGATTATCTGCGCAATCAGCGCGGAGGATCGGGCATCGTCAGCTACTCGACGCGGTCGAAGCCCAACGCTTCCGTCGCCTGCCCGCTTGCCTGGGACGAGCTCAAGGGCCTCAAAGTCGCAAGCCCCTACACGCTGAAGACGTTGCCGATGCGGCTCAAGGCCAAAAAGAGCGACCCTTGGCAAGGGTTCTTCTCCACCCGCCAATCGATCACGGCAAAGGCGAAGAAAGCGCTCGGGCTTGACTAGGCGAGCCGCGTGCTCTGCATACTGAGCCGACAAAGCCAACGGAGGGACCTCATGGCACCAAGCTGGGGCAATCGCTGCCTGCTCGTCGTCACGCTCGGACTGGGTCTTGCGGTCGCCGACACCCCCCCATGGCCCTCGCGGAGGACACGAGCGCCGAGGAGGTGGTCACGCCGCTGGTCGCCACGCCGATCGCTTCGCCGAACCCTGTGCTCGGCGCCGACGACAAGGTGCATCTCGCCTATGAGATGGTCCTGCTGAATATGGCGCCGGGCGATATCGGCCTGAAGAAGATCGAGACGCTCGATGCCGCAAGCGGCGCCGTGATCGGCACGCTCGAAGGCGACGGGCTGGCGCAGATGGCCAAATTGAATGGAGGCAGCAAGGGGACGGCGCTTCCGGGCGGCGGTTCCGGCATTCTGTTTATGGATTTGACGCTGCCGAAGGGTGCGGCGGTCCCGAAGTCAATCAGGCATCGCTTCGATGTCGAAGTGGCGAAGACCGGTGGTGCACAAGGGGGCAGCGACCACGACCCCGCGCCCGAACCGCCGCAAGCGCTGGTCTTCACCGGCGATCCGCTGCCGGTCGGTGCCGCCGCGGTGGTGATCGCGCCGCCGCTCAAAGGCTCACACTGGGTCGCGGGCGGCGGCTGTTGCGAGCCTCCGAGCTACCATCGCGGCGCGACTCTTCCCATCAATGGCGCCATCCACGTCGCCGAGCGTTCCGCCATCGATTTCGTGCAGCTCAACGACAAGAACATGCTCAACGCCGGCCCGCAGGATCAGCTGTCGAGCTATGCCTATTTCGGCGACGAGATCTATTCCGTCGCCGACGGCACGGTGGTCGGCACCGCCGATGGCCTTCCCGAGCAGGTGCCTGGCAAGCTTCCGGCGGACGCCACCATCCAAATGGCGGCGGGCAACCACGTGGTCGTCGATATCGGCGAGGGGCACTTCACCTTTTACGCCCATATGCAGCCGGGAAGCGTGCGGGTGAAGGTTGGCGACACGGTCAAGACCGGGCAAGTGCTCGGGCTTCTCGGCAATAGCGGCAACACCGACACGCCGCATCTGCACTTCCACGTGATGGACGGCCCTTCGCCGCTTGTCGCCAACGGTCTTCCTTACGTCTTTGCGAATTTTGCCGGCCAGGGCCGGCTTACCGACGAGCAGCCTCTGTTCACCGGGGGCACGGTGACCATCGACAAGGATGCGCTCTCCGGCCCGCATCAAAACCAGATGCCTCTTGCCGATCAGGTGGTGAGCTTCCCGTAAGTCGAGGTCCCATGCAGAAGACGCCACGGAAGATTTGGGTTCTCAGCCTTGCCGCCGCTTTTTGCTGTTTGATCTCCGCGTCACCCGCGCATGCCGCCAAGCGCGTGGCGCTGGTGATCGGCAACAACGCCTATGAGAACGTGCCGGCGCTGCAAAAGGCCGTGAACGACGCGGGCGCGATCTCGCAGGAGCTTGCCAAGCTCGGCTTCGACGTGGTCTCGGCCGAGAATGTCGGACGCCGGGCGATGAGTCGCGCTCTCGTCGAACTCGAAAGCAAGATCGAGAGCGGCGACACCGCGCTCATCTATTTCGCCGGACACGGCTTTGCCGTCGACGGCACCAACTATCTGCTCCCCGTGGATGTGCCTGCCGCAGGTCCTGGCGAGGAGGGTCTCGTGCGCGACGCCTCCTTTGCCGCCAACGGCCTCTCAGACCGTCTGCAGGAGAAGGGCGCCTCGACCGTGATCCTCATTCTCGATGCCTGCCGCGACAATCCCTTCGCGCTCAAGGGCAAGCGCAGCATCGGGCTCACCCGTGGGCTTTCGCGCATGGATCCGGCCGAAGGCATGTTCGTGCTGTTCTCGGCGGGGCAGGGCCAGTCGGCGCTTGACCGCTTGAGCGACACCGACGAGAACCCAAACTCGGTGTTCACCCGCACGCTGCTGAAAGAGCTGGAAGAGCCGGGCCTCTCCATGGTGCAGATCGCCAAGCGCACGCAAGCGCAAGTCAAGGAGCTTGCCGCCAAGGTCGACCACGTGCAGGTGCCGGCCTATTACGATCAGATCGTGGGCGATCTTTATCTCGCGCCGGAGGCCGCCGCACTCGCCAAGGGCAGCGTCGATACGCTGCAAGAGGGGGCCGGGCAAAGCGTGCTGCCGCCGCAGGAGCAGAAGGTTGCAGCTCTTCCCGCTAACCCGCAACCGATCGCGAGCTTCACCCGCTCAAACAGCGGCTGGATGGTGAATGTGTCGCTGCCCGAGGCTGCGACCCAGTTCGGCTACCGCATCGGCGACAAAGGCGAGTTCACCGATGCGGGGCTGCTCGACGCGCTCGACCAGCGCACCGGCACGCGGATGCCGAAGACCAGTTTCGAGATGGCCCCCGACCAGGGCAAGACGACGATCTACGTCACCTGGCGCGACAAGCGCGGCGAGCAGGCCGACATCGTCCCCATCAATTTCGATCCGTCCTCGGCGCTTGCCGACGAGCAGAAGAAGATTCTCGAGCAGTTCTGGACGAGCTGGATCGCGTTCCGCGAATATAACGGCATGCTGGTGTACTTCACCCACCTCGTCACCTATCGCTGCGCCATCAAAGAAGTGCGTTACGGTCTTGGCGATCAGCCGGTGGACAAGATCTTCAAGCTGCCGCCATGCGATCCGGCGGACCCGAACAGCGTCCCCGACGGCGCCACGCTCTATATAAAGGTTCCACCCAAGACCTCTTCGATGCAGGTGCAGCTCACCTTTGCCGACGGCACGACGTCGCCGGCGCGCAGTTTCAACGCGCCTAAATAGCCGGGGATTCTCGCCCCTTAGGCTTGTTCGTTGAGCTTCCATCGGCTCGAATCATGCTTATATGGCGCTCATCACAGCAACAAACGAAAGGAGGTGATCCAGTGTCTCATTGTCGGACGCCACTGGCTAATCTCCGCGGTTTTCCTGCCTAAAGGCAACATCGCGGTAACAAGAAAGCCTTGAGGGCCGCGACGTTCATCTAAGGGCGGCCTTTAGACAGATGGCGGACACACAGAGCAGGGGAGCCAGCCTTTCGAACGGCAAGGTTCCCCTGCGGTCCGTCTAGGCCCCCACATAAAATTCCCGATAATGGCCGCAGCCCCTCTTCCCGCGTGCCTTAAGGAAAGGCGGCCGAGTGGTCGAAGGCGCACGCCTGGAACACGTGTAGGCGGGCAACCGTCTCGTGGGTTCGAATCCCACCCTCTCCGTTCCATGTCCTTGCTGCACAAGGGATTGCGGGGGATTCCCGATACCGCGCTACACTCTGCGCTACACTTGCGCAGCCGCTAGGTCATAGCGCTATGCGAGCGGCTTGGCACGCTCAGCCAACGCCCGCGCCTCGCTCATTGAGACGAAGCTCGCGGTCAGCATCGCCGTCGCCCATGCCGCGCTCACCGGGTCGCCGGGTTCATACAGCAGCAGCGTCTTGCGGCCCTGCCCACCACAGCGCAAGGGTTTGCGGGTGGCTTCCGATTTTCAATTTTTCGCAGAAACTCAACGGGTTTCGGCGCAAAACGCCTCGCTCAGGTCGAAAAGTCGGGTCGATTCGGGCGCAAATTTCGACTTAATTAAGCAGCAGAAATACCCAGAAGGACACTCCTCTCATTGGAAACGGCCATGGCTAATAAAAATGACTTCACACCGGAAGAATGGACCAAGGTGTTAGAGAGCATCATAGCTGCCGGCATTGCCGTTTCGGCAGTCGATCCAAGCGGCTGGTGGGGTACTCTTAAAGAAGCCGCTGCAGGCACCCCGGCGCTCGCTGCAGCTAAGCGCGATCCCAATTCTAACGAACTCATCAAGGCAGCAGTTGCTG
>DATDLA010000084.1:0-3153 GCA_036519535.1 Methyloceanibacter sp. | reverse complement strand
ACCTTCATCGGCCCGAGCGCCGAGCATGTCAGGCTCATGGGCAACAAGATCGAGGCGAAGGAGACCGCGAAGAAACTCGGCCTGCCGCTCGTTCCAGGCTCGGAGGGCTCCATCACCGATCTCGAGCAGGCGAAGAAGATCGCGGCCGACATCGGCTATCCCGTTCTGGTCAAGGCTGCGGCCGGCGGCGGCGGCCGCGGCATGAAGGTCGCCCATGTCGAGGAAGAGCTCGACGCGGCGCTGGCCACGGCGCGCATCGAGGCCAAGACGAGCTTCGCCGACGATACCGTCTATCTCGAGAAATATCTCGGCCATCCCCGCCACATCGAGGTGCAGGTGCTGGGCGACGGTGAGGGCAACGCCATCCATCTTGGCGAGCGCGACTGCTCGATACAGCGGCGGCATCAAAAGCTGTGGGAGGAGGCGCCGTCGCCGGCGCTCAACGACAGCGAGCGCGCCAAGATCGGCGAGACCGTGGCACGCGCGATCCGCGAGCTGCGCTATCGCGGGGTGGGCACGGTCGAGTTCCTCTACGAGGGCGGCGAGTTCTACTTCATCGAGATGAACACGCGCCTCCAGGTCGAGCACACGGTCACCGAGATGATCACCGGCATCGATCTCGTCATCGAGCAGATTCGCATCGCCGCCGGAGCGCCGCTGACCCTCAAACAAGAGGACATCCGCTTCAATGGCCATGCCATCGAGTGCCGCATCAATGCCGAGGACCCCCGCACCTTCCGCCCCTCACCCGGGATTATCACGCATTTCCATCCCCCGGGCGGGCTCGGGGTGCGCGTCGATTCCGGCGCCTATGCCGGCTACATCATCCCGCCCTATTACGACAGCCTGATCGGCAAGCTGATCGTGCATGCGCGCACCCGCAACGAATGCCTGATGCGGCTCAAGCGGGCGCTCGGCGAATTCGTGGTCGACGGCATCGACACGACGATCCCGCTGTTCAAAGCTCTGATTGCCGAGCCTGACATCGCCGATGGACGATATGATATCCATTGGCTGGAGAATTATCTGGCGTAACGCTTAGGACCCGTCTCGAGAACGCCCATGACCTCCATCGACGACGTCATGATCGAGATCACGCCGCAAGTGCTGCTCAAGGCCTATGCCTGCGGCATCTTTCCCATGGCGGAAAGCGCCGAGGATAACGCGCTCTACTGGATCGAGCCCGAGCGTCGCGGCATCCTGCCGCTCGACCGCGTGCATGTGCCGCGAAGGCTTGCCCGCACCATCAGGCGAGGCGGCTTCGAGGTCAGGATCGACGACGATTTCGACGCCGTGATCGCCGGTTGCGCCGCACCGCGCGCCGGGCGGCGCAGCACCTGGATCAACGGGCGGATCCGCAACCTCTATGCCGAGCTGTTCGCCATGAGGCACTGCCATACGGTCGAAGTCTGGGAGGACGCCGAGCTGATCGGCGGCCTATATGGCGTGCACCTGGGCCGGGCTTTCTTCGGCGAAAGCATGTTCTCCAAGGCCCGCGATGCGAGCAAGATCGCGCTCATCTATCTCGTCGCCCGCCTCAAATTTGGCGGCTTCGAATTGCTCGACACGCAGTTCCTGACCGGCCACCTCGCCCGCTTCGGCGCGATCGAAGTTGGGCGGGCGGAGTTTCAGCGCCTGCTCGAAGCGGCGCTTTACTGCCCGAAGATCGGGAACGTCGAGGGAGGCGGTGCCGGCTTGGGCCGCGGCGGCCGCTTCGGCGGAGTTGCCGGTGCCGGAGCCTGCGCGGCGGCAGGTGCCGCGGGAGCCGAGGCTGGTTTAGCCGCTGGAGCAGGTTTGGGCGGTGGCGGCGGGGCCGCTTCTGCCGCGGCGGGCGCCGGCGCCTCAGGAGCTGGAGCCGCGGCGGCAGGTGCTTCAGCCGCGGGTGCCTCGGCCGCAGGCGCTGCCGGCGCCGCCGCATTCTGCTCGCTACCGGCGGGCGCCACCGGCTCGTTCGTCTTGCAGTTGGTGAGCCAGACGTCGAACACCGGGTGCTCCACGGCGTGAAGGCCTGGGCTATCGGCGAACATCCAGCCTGTAAAAATGCGCTCGACCTCTCCGGTGAGCTTGATCTCGTCAACCTCGACGAAGGATGCGGTGTGGGGCGCCTCGGTGGGGGGGCGCGTATCGCAAACCCGCGGCGTCACTTTGAGCGCGCCGAACTGCACCGTCTGATTGATCGGAATTTCCAGATGCGAGATGCGCCCCGTCACTTTGTCGAGGGCGGCAAACACGGCGATCTGGTTCTGGATGGTTTCGGCACGCACAGCGGGCACGCCAAGCACCGCGGTGGCGGCGACAAGACCGAACAGCAGAACAAGATGTGCGCAAGCCGCTTCAGGCAGTTGCATCATGCCTAGCACCCTCTGAACCGGGTCACGCGTCCTCACGCCGCCGCCCCTGGCAGGCCAAGGCCTCTGCCATGAATCTGGCATCGGTGTGGCGAGGACAATGCGGCCTTCCCTCACCCAACCCGCTCCGCGGCAAAACGCAGCCTGATATGGTCCGCCGCCCACACCCCGTCAGCGTCGCAGAGCGCCGGGCGCAGAAGCTCGATGACCTCGGAGAACACTTGCCCCCGCTCAGGCTCCTCGAACTGCTCGAAGAAGGAACGGCCGAAGGTTTCGAGCCAACCCCTGATGCCGATATCGAGCGGGGTCGGGCGCGGCACGAGCATGATGGCCTTGACCGCAAAGCCGCCTTGCTCGAGCAGCCTGCGATATTCGGCGACTGAGGGAAAGAACCAGGGGGCGACCTTGTCCGGATCGCCACCATGCAGGGCGCTGACCGCGCGCAAGGCAGTGGCGATGGCGGCCACATTGCCATGACCGCCAAATTCGCCGGCGAAGCGGCCGCGCGGGCGAAGCGCCTGGTGGATGCCGGCGATCACGAGCTCGGGCCGGCGCATCCAATGCAGCGCCGCGTTGGTGAAGACCGCGTCGAACTCGCCCTCGAAGGGAAGCGCATGGCCGTCCACTTTTTGCACCTTGAGGCCCTTGGCGGCAGCGGCTGCGAGCAGCTCCTCGCTCAAATCGGCGCCAAGCACGTCGGCGCCGCACGCGGCGATCTCTTCAGTCAGCACGCCGTCGCCGCAACCAAGGTCGAGGATGCGCTCGCCTTCCCTCGGCGCCAGCAGATCGAGCACCGCACGGGCAA
>DATDLA010000083.1:0-5492 GCA_036519535.1 Methyloceanibacter sp. | reverse complement strand
TAGGCTGGAATCCACGCGGCGATGCGTCGCGCGATCTCGTCGGCGCCGGGCTCAACGGGCAGCATGTGCCCGTGCCCGGCCTCCTCCCAGAATTGCGCATCGCGATATGGCAAGGCTGTGGCGCGCGCGGTGGCAAGCGACTCAAGATTGTCATCGGTGCCGGAAAGGCAGAGCACCGGGCAGCGGACCGCATCGGTTTCGACTGCTGCGGCACGCCTTTCGTCGATCATCCAGAAGAACATCTCGAAATAGGCAAGGCCCGATTCAGGCCCGAATTTGTCGAACACCGCGCGCTGCCGATCCTTAGGCACGCGGTTCAGCGAATAGAAGCAGGCAAGATCGAAATCTGGGTCGATCACCGTCTTCCAGAACGAGGCGATGCCCATCAGGCTCTGCGACAGATCCTTCTCGCTGTCGCTCGACGGCAGGATGCCGGCGCGCGGGGCGGGGCTCACTAGAATGAGCGCGCGCGCGAGCCCCGACGCGGCAAGCTGCTGGGCGAGAAGCGCACCCATGGAATGACCGAGCAGCACCGGCTGCGGGGGAAGCTTGCCCAGAACTGACGCAAACTCGGCGCGATAATCGGCGAGGCCCATGCCGACGAGCTTCCGGTCGGCGCCTTCCTTGTCTCTGCCATGCCCGATCAGGTCGGGCGTGTGGACTGCCCAGCCGTTGCCCTCGAACACGTCGCGAAATGTGTCGAAGCACCAGCCGCCGGCTGAGGCGCCATGCAGCATCACGATGTCCTTGGCCATGCCCTCCTGCCCCATGCGAGGTTGCGCTTTGGTCGCATCGCCGGCCCGCGAAGCGCCGGCGACACTCGATAGCGTGGCAAGGGCCGCGGCTCCTTGCAGAAACGCGCGGCGGGGGATCATGCGACGTTCCGCTCTTTGCTTGCCTGCATGAGCGTCGCGAGGCCGGCCCTGGTGCTCGTGCTCGGGGTCCAATCGACTTCGGCGAGCGCCGAGCTATCGGCGACGAGCGAGCCGGCGAACAGCCGATAGGTCTCGGCATGACCAAGGGCCTGAAGTGCTGCTTTCAACACCGGGCTCGGCACCGGGAACAGGCCTCCGCGCCGGCCAAGTCCATGGCGCATGGCCATGATCATCTCGCCCACGGTCAGCGGCTCCGGATCGGCCACGAGGAACGGGCGCTTCAGCTGATTTCGCGCATCGAGCACCTTGACGACGGCTTCCACGAGATTGTCGAGAGCGAGCAGCGACCGCTTGGCCTTGAGGCTCGCGAGCGGCAGCGGATAGGGTGAGCGGGCAAGCTCGGCAAGGCGCGCCATATTGCCCTGCACGCCGGGGCCATAGACGAGCACGAGGCGGAGCGCCACCCAGTCGAGATGGGTCTCGGCCAACCCCTGCTCGGCAGCGAGCTTGGACCGGCCATAGGCGTCGGTCGGCCGCGGTTCCAAGGTCTCGGTCAGGACGCCTTCCGCCGTCGATCCGGATTGCGCGCGGATCGAGGACAGGAACACGAAGCGGCGCACGCCGACCCGTTCCGCGGCGCGGGCAAGCTTCATCGTTGCCTCGGTATTGAGCAGGCGATAGTCATCCTCCGGAACGCCAGACATGGTTTGCGCCACGCCGGCGGTGTGAATCACCGCGTCGACCTCGGCAAGCGCCTCCGACATATTGTGCGGGCGGGCAAGGTCGCCGATCAGCGCGCTCGCGCATTCGATCGGCGCAGCACTTGGCCGGCGCAGAAGCACGCGGAGCCGATAGCCGCGCTTGGGCAGCTCGCGCAGCAGATGCTGGCCGATGAAGCCGGTGGCGCCGGTCAGCGCAATGAGGGGCTTATGTGACGAAGCTTGACTCGTGGACGCCGTTCCTTCTTCTCCGGCACGCATGGCGTTGCGACCCGCGGAGCCCATGGGTTCCGCGGATGCCAATCTTACGACTGGCGCGTCATTTGGGCGAATTTTCGAGCGTGAGCCGCAGGATCTCGCCGTTGCCCTCGTCGGTCAAGGCGTAGACCGCCCCATCGGGGCCTTGCACCACGTCGCGGATGCGGGTGCCCATGGGAATCCGCTCCTCATCCACGACCTTCTCGCCGTCAAGGGTGAGGCGCACGATCGCCTGCTCCGAAAGGCCGCCGATGAGGAGGTTGCCCTTCCAGGCTGGAATGGCGTCGCCGGTGTAGAAGGTTATGCCCGAGGGCGAGATCACCGGGTTCCAGTGATAGATGGCGTCGGCGAATTCGGGGTGGGTCGGCGGATCGGGAATATCCTCGCCAGTATAGTGGTTCCCCCAGCTCACCACCGGCCAGCCGTAATTTGCACCGGCTTGCGGAATGTTGAGCTCGTCCCCGCCCCGCGGACCGAACTCGGTCTCCCACAGCTTGCCGGTCTCAGGATTGATGGCGGCGCCTTGCGGGTTGCGATGACCGTAGGACCAGATCTCGGGGCGCGCGTCCTTGCGGCCGACGAAAGGATTGTCCTTGGGCACCGAACCGTCGGGATTGATGCGCACGATCTTGCCGAGGTCGTTTTTGAGGTCCTGCGCCGGCGCGAACTGAAAGCGCTCACCGAGGGTGACGAACAGCGTGCCGTCAGGCGCGAAGACGAGACGCGAGCCGAAATGGAGGTTCCCATTGATCTTAGGCACTTGCCTGAAGATCACCTCGACAGTTTCGAGGCCGCCGTCGCCGAGCTTTCCGCGCGCCACCGCCGTCGAGGCGCCGCCCTCTCCTGGCTCAGAATAGGAGAGATAAACGAGGCTGTTCGACTTGAAGTCGGGGTCGATGGCAACGTCGAGCAATCCCCCCTGCCCTGCGACAACGACTTCGGGCACGCCTGAGAGCGGCGCGGAGAGCTTGCCGTCCTTCGATACAAGGCGGAGCGTCCCTGAGCGCTCCGTCACCAGCATCCGCCCGTCAGGGAGGAAGGCCAATCCCCAAGGATGTGCCAGCCCCGTGGCGACGGTCTCGACCTTGATCGTTCCGGCTTTGGTGGTACGCGGTCCGTCGACGCTCAGGCCGTATCGGGAGACAAGCGTCAACGCCGCGGCCCCCACAAGAACCAAGAGCAGCCATTTGCCGCTGAAATGCCGTGCAATGTCCCTGAGCGGCATTATTCGCCTTTAGGTCCCGATCATCTGATTGCTGCCGCCCATGGCGAGCGCCGCAGTGCCGACCCAGCCAAGCACTCTTGGATGGGGAGGCGTCACCGGATCTTGCTGGAGAGTAGCAGACTCCATCGGCGACCCTTTCCGCTCGCGTGTAGGAGCCGCAAGCCGGGAACACCACATGGACACCCGGCAATGGTTACCGAGCCCTCCATTTCATGCCGGCTGGCGGAGGCCTCGATCGGTTTTGCCCACGTAAATCAATAGCTAAGACAGCCTTCGAGAGGACTCCGATTTACCGGCTCACCCAGTTTTCCGCTTGGCGCTCGACGACGCAACGCGGCGCGCGAGGGGATAGTCGTGGCTCTCATACAGGCGGCGGATTCCGCTCCCATCGAACCTTCCCTCCTCCACCTCGAGATAGGCGCCCAAGAGGGACTCAGGAGGAAGCTCTTCGATGGCGAAGCGAATGGCCTCGGAGGCGCGGGTGAAGCGCTTGTAGCCAATTCCACGGGATTTGGCTTTCCAGTTTCTGGCCGGGAAGAGCTCAGCCTCTGCGGTGTAGTCAAAATTGCTCATGATGGGAACCTTACGAACGCGGGTTTGCCGAATTGCGATGACGGCAAAACGTCGGGGGGAAGCTACATCCAATGCCCCAAACTAAAGGGCAATATCATCTGAATGTTCATCATCCAAACTACACATCGAATGTGGTCCTGAATCGGCGAAAATACAAGGGATTTGGCCAAAAAATAACGTGGAACAGCCAAGTTTCATTGGCAATTGCTTCGTCTGAGTTTTTGGAGTTCTTCGCGCAGCTTTGAGACTTAGGCGCGACCAGCCTTGACGCGCAATCCCGGCGCCGGGCGCTCCAGAACCACCTCGCGGCGGAAGCGATAGAGCTTCGCCGGACGGCCTCCGGTCTCGGTCGAGACGTTGCCGGTGGTCTCCACCAGGCCGCCCTGCTCGACCAGGCGGCGGAAGTTCTGCTTGTGCAGCAGCGTGCCCGAGATCGCCTCCACCGTCTTTTGCAGCTCGAGCAGGGTGAACTCAGGCGGCAAGAGCTCGAACACCACCGGCCGGTATTTGAGCTTGCCGCGCAGGCGCCCCATGGCGGTGGCGAGAATGCGGCGATGGTCGAAGGCCATCGGCCGGCCAAGCTCGGGAAGATCGTTCCATTGACGTGCGGCCGGGCGGCCGTCGCGCGCGGCCTCGGCGACGAGCCCCGCCTCATAGAGCAGCTCGTAGCGCTCGAGCACCTTCTCCTCGTCGAAACCGCCGCCGATGCCGAAGCCCACTTTCAGCCGCTCGGAGCGGCGCAACGGTCTTGCCGGCTCATCCGGCAACGGCGTCCGCTCGGCCCATTCCTTCAGCCGCGGTTCGATTTCCCGGGTGAAGATCTCGGGCTCGCCTTGGCGCCAGTCCTCCCAGGGGAAATAGGCGTACCAGGGCGACCAATGCGAGCCCTGCAGCTCTTCGCCGGCGCCGCCGGTGAGCGCGAGATAGCCGACCGAGAGGATATGCGAGGCGGTGTCGCCGGGCTCGGCGTGGCGGCCGCGATCGCCAAAAGTGTAGAGCTGCTCCACATAGCCAAGGTCGAGCCCGGTCTGCTGCTTGACCCAGGCGCGCAAGCCGATTTCGAGGGTGCGGTGGGCGCGCGGGGCGAACGGGCCGAAGGGAAGCGCGTCCCATTCGCTCGACGCCACTTCGCCGGGGCGCACCACGAGAATTTGAGGCTGCTGCTCGCGCACGCTGACGATGGCGGCATTGAGCCCAAGCTCGATCTGGGTGCCGCCGACTGTCTCTTCTACGGCGCGAAGGGCCTGAGCCATGGCTCAAGCCGCATTCCGGGCAGAAAGTCCGAACACCTGCCCTTCCTCGGCAATCTCGCCGCGGCCGATCCTCTCCACGGCGGCGATCATGCGCCCCTGACGGGAAAGCACCTCATCGCCAAGCGCGACAAGCCTGCGGTTGGGATAGGCGGTGCGAGAGGCCTCGCGCAACACTCTGGCCAAACCGACCTCGTCGGCTTCCGGATTGAGCGCGCAGAGCGAAATGAAGGCCGCAGCGGTGGAGCGGCTGATGCCTGCCCAGCAATGGATGAGCAGCGGCGCCCTGCGGTCCCAATCAAGCGCGAACTGGACGAGATCGGCGACATGCTCTTCGCAAGGGAGCACGAGGCCCGTGATCGGCTCGCAGATGTCGTTCATGTCGAGCCTGAGATGCCGGTCGGGCGTGATCGAAGGCGGCGTCGGCACCATGGTCTCGCCGTTGATCAGCGTGACAAGATGACTCACCTGGACGTCTTCGATCGTGGTCTCGACCTGACTCAAGGGCGAAACATAGATGGTGTCGGGCGACATGATTCGCGGCACGCTAGGCGTGTCTCTTGGCGAAATCAGGGAGGATGTTTGACCATCC
>DATDLA010000082.1:0-2069 GCA_036519535.1 Methyloceanibacter sp. | reverse complement strand
CGGCCATGCTGCTGATGCGCCAATACGCGCTCGACTATGGCAAGGACGGCATCCGCTCGAACGGCGTCAACGCCGACCGCGTGCGCAGCGGCTTGCTCACCGACGCCATGATCGCCGACCGGGCGAAGGCAAGGGGCGTGTTGGAAGGCGAGTATATGAGCGGCAATCTCTTGGGGCGCGAGGTGCTCGCCGAGGACGTGGCGCAGGCCTTCGTCGCACTCGCCAAGGCGCGCAAGACCACCGGCCATATTGAGGCGGTTGACGGCGGCAATATCGCCGCCGCGCTGCGGTAGTCAGCTACTCATCCCTCGAGACTGGCCTTCGGCCCTTCTCAGGATGAGGTCCTCATGCTGAGGAGCGCCGCAAAGCGGCGCGTTATGCCTCCAAAGGAACTTATGAGGGGCTTCGATATGCACCAAACTTGGCTTGGGAGATGATTCGCGTGTCATTTAGCGTGGGGCGGGGGCTGCGCGACTTACTTCTACGACTGAAAAAGCAATGCAGCGCAGAGGAGTACAAGGGGCATGCGCGGGCGATTGCCGGCGCCATCCACGGCGTCAACACCGCACTCATCGATAGGGCGCTCGCTGCGCAGCCGGAGCTGGAAGATCGGATCGAAGCGGAGCTTGCGGAGTTTGGGCGCATTAGGTGATGGTCAGCCTTTCGCCAAGAAAGTTGAGGCGACCGTCAAGCCAACGTAGGTGGTCTCGCCCTCAATTCGCGAATCTGAAGTGCAGGACGTCGCCGTCCTTGACCACGTAGTCCTTGCCTTCGAGACGAAGCTTGCCGGCGTCGCGGGCGCCGGCCTCGCCGCCAAGCGCCACATAGTCGTCGTAGGGAATGGTCTCGGCGCGGATGAAGCCCTTCTCGAAATCGGTGTGGATGACGCCTGCGGCCTGCGGCGCGCGGGTGCCTTCGGTCACCGTCCAGGCGCGCGCCTCCTTGGGGCCGACCGTGAAATAGGTTATCAGTCCCAAGAGCTTGTAGCCTTCGCGGATGAGCCGGTTGAGCCCAGGCTCGGCAAGCCCGAGCTCGGCGAGATAGGCCTGGCGCTCGTTGGGCTGAAGCTCGGCAAGCTCGGCCTCGATCTTGGCGGAGATGATCACGCAGCCGGCGCCTTCGGCCTTCGCCCGCTCTTCGACGAGCCGCGAATGCGCGTTGCCGGTGCCGGCCGACGCCTCGTCGACATTGCACACATAAAGGACGGGCTTGGCGGTGAGCAGATTGAGGGCCTTGAAGGCGGTGCGCTCTTCGTCTGAGACTTGCGCAAGGCGTGCTGGCTTGCCCTCGCCCAAGAGCACGAGCGCGCGCTCGACCAGATCGAGCGTCTTCTTCGCTTCCTTGTCCTGGCCGCGCACCCTTCGCTCCAGTGTCGGAATGCGCTTCTCCAGACTGTCCAGGTCGGCAAGCATCAGCTCGGTCTCGATAGTTTCGGCGTCGGCGATCGGATCGACGCGACCCTCGACATGGATGATGTCGTCATCCTCGAAGCAGCGGAGCACATAGGCGACCGCGTCGACCTCGCGGATTACGGCGAGGAACTGATTGCCAAGCCCTTCGCCCTTCGAGGCGCCGCGCACGAGCCCGGCGATGTCGACGAAAGTGAGCCGGGTCGGGATGGTCTCGGCGGATTTGGCGATCCTGGCGAGCGTGTCGAGGCGCGCGTCGGGCACCGGCACCTCACCGACATTCGGCTCGATGGTGCAGAAGGGATAGTTGGCCACCGCCGCGGCCGCGGTCTCGGTCAGCGCGTTGAACAGGGTGGACTTGCCGACATTGGGCAGTCCGACGATGCCGCATTTGAATCCCATGCTTCACACCATCATTCATTTGTCATCGCCCGGCTTGACCGGGCGATCCAGTATTCACCACCGGACAATGTTCTGCGCGAACGGTGATTACTGGATGCCGCCTTCGCGGGCATGACAAGGTTAGTCTGTTGCCGAGCCGAACCAGCGGCGAAGCTTGCCGAAGGGGCCCTCGGCGGCGGCGGGCTTGTCGCTCCCGGTGCTTGGCGCGTCCCGGCGCTGGCGCGGGGCAGGCTCGGGCCGCTCGTCGGCAGCTTCGGC
>DATDLA010000081.1:0-4115 GCA_036519535.1 Methyloceanibacter sp. | reverse complement strand
ACGCCGTCACCATCATCGAGACCTTCGTGCTGCCGCTGGCGTTTGGCGCAGCCGCGCTCGCCGCGATCATGACGGCGCTGTGGTGGACGGTGCTCAACTACAAGATCGGGCTTGAGGACGAGGCGCTCCGCGCCCGCCGCGACGCTCAAAGCTCCACGGCGAGGAAATAGGCCGAGAATCCGGGCCCGAACGCCGCCATCAGATGCGGGCCGCTGGCGCCAGCCTTGAGCGCCTGGTCCAGGGTAAAGAGAGCGGTGGGCGAGGACATGTTGCCGAAGTCGCGCAGCACCGACCATGAATAGGCAAGATCGTCGCGGCTGAGCTCGAGCAGGCTCTGCACCGTCTTGAGCACTTTGGCGCCTCCGGGGTGGAACAGAAAGCCGTTGAACTCGCCGAGGCTCATGCCGCTCGCATCGAGAAACACCTGCACCGCAGTGTTGAGATTCCGGCGCAAGAGAAGCGGCAGGTCTGGGCTCAGCACCACGCCGAATCCGTCGTGCCTGATGTCCCAGCCCATTATGTGCTCGGTGTCGCGCCAGAAATGATCGCGCGTGGCGATGATCCGCCCGCGCCCGCCCGACGCCTGTCGCTCTCCCTTGGTGTTGCGGAGAACCACGCCCGCGGCGCCATCGCCGAACAGAGCCGCCGACACGAACATGGCCATGCTCGGATCGTTGACGCGAAGGCAGAGGCTGCAAAGATCGACGGTGAGGAACAGCACATGCGCCCCCGGGATCGCTTGCGCGTAGCGTGCCGATCGCGCAAGCCCGGCAACGCCGCCGCCGCAACCGAGCCCGAAGATCGGCAGCCGCTCGACCGATGCCGGCAGATCGAGCCGGTTCATCAGCTTGGCATCGAGGCTCGGTATGGCGAGGCCGGTGATGGTGTTGACGACAATGGCGCCGATGTCCTTGAGCTCGATGCCGGCGGCACGGATGGCGCCGCGCGCGACCTCTTCGAGCATGTCGAGAGCATGGTGCACGAAGACATCGGTCCGTTCCTCCCAGCCATGCTCCCGCTCGTACCATTCGGCGGGCTGGCAAGCGTAGCGCGTCTCGATCCCGGTGTTGCGGAAGAGACCTTCATAATCGGCAAGGTCGGGGAACAGGCGCTTGGCGCGCCGCGCCGCGTCCGCTTGCGGAAGCGCGTGCTGAGGCACCGCGGTGGCGATGCCCGCAATCTCGACGTCGAACTCCGTCTTCAGGCGACGGGAAGCGCGAATCGCGCGTGCTGTCTTCAGCATCATGAGTTCCCTGGTAGGCGAGCCTGGCAGGTGGGGAGTTTGGACCATCGAACAACGTGCGAACCAGCGGCCGCCCGCCGCAGGGACGTCAATTCTTCGTGTGGTTTCGGCAACGCTGGCTAAATTGCAGCAATCGCTCGCCACCCTGCCTTCCGCAGAACGCCACAAAGCTCTTTGCCAGAGGGTAACCCCGCCTGCCGATGTGGCTTGTGACAAGGCAAGCCACGGCCTAGAAGGTCGATGGCGCGCGGGCGACGAAAGGGACCCGCGCGTCAACCGTCTAGGCCCCTTTTCAGGTTACTTAGCCATGTCGGAAATGAAGCTCGCTGTGCTTGGCGCCGCCGGCCGCATGGGGCAGACGCTTGCCCGCGCCATTGCGGCGACGGAAGGTTGCGTGCTCGCCGCCGGCATCGAGGCCAAGGGCTCGCCCGCGGTCGGCCGCGATTTGGGCGAGGTGGCGGGGCTCGGGACTCTCGGCATCCCCATCACCGACGATCCGCTGCCAGTCTTTGCCGAGGTTCATGGCGTCCTCGATTTCACCACGCCGAAGGCCACGGTCGCCTTTGCCGGGCTCGCCGCCCAGGCGCGCATCGTCGCTGTCATCGGCACCACCGGGCTCAACGCCGACGACCAGGCCAAGATCGAAGCCGCCGCCCGGCACGCGGCAATCGTCAAGGCCGGCAACATGAGCCTCGGCGTCAATCTGCTCGCCGGCCTCACGGCGAGAGTGGCGCGCACGCTCGGGCCTGAATTCGACATCGAGATCCTCGAGCTGCACCACCGGCATAAGCGCGACGCGCCCTCAGGCACCGCGCTCCTGCTCGGCGAGGCCGCCGCCTCGGGCCGCGGCATTGCGCTGAAGGACCACAGCGCTCGCGCCCGCGACGGTGACATCGGCCCTCGCCGGGAAGGCGACATCGGTTTTGCCGCCTTGCGCGGCGGCGACGTGGTCGGCGAGCACAAGGTGATTTTCGCCGGGCCCGGCGAGCGCATCGAGCTTGTCCATATCGCCACCGACCGCGGCATTTTCGCTCAAGGCGCGGTCAGGGCGGCGCTGTGGGCGCGCGGCCAAGGCCCCGGGCTTTACTCCATGCAGGACGTCATCGGTCTTTGACCCTGGGGCCCGTAAATCTCGCGGCGGAAACCGGTTTTTGGTTCATCACTTGGCAAAATATGGGAGCTGCCCCTAAAGTCCCGCCTCTTGCGCCGGAAAGGGCTGAAACGGAGCCGAGGATCGAGGTCTAGAGAGCTTTGTTGCGACCTTCCTCCACATCGAAAGCAGGGGCCGTCAAGGCGGCGAGCAAGAGCGGTGCAGGCATGTCGCTCCGTCACGGCGAAGAAGTACCTGCCATGAAGAACGTGCTCGTACTCGTCCGTCATGGCGAGAGCGAGTGGAACCGGCTTAATATGTTCACCGGCTGGCAGGACGTCGACCTGACCGAGGAAGGCGTGGCCGAGGCCCATCGCGCCGGCGCTATGCTCAAGGCCGAGGGCGCCCATATCGACGTGGCCTGCACCAGCCTGCTCAAGCGGGCGCAGAACACGCTCAAGATCATCCTGAGCGAACTCGACCAAGACAAGCTGCCCATCGTCTACGACGCGGCGCTCAACGAGCGTCACTACGGCGACCTTGTGGGACTGAACAAGGACGAGGCGCGGCAGCGCTGGGGCGAGGAGCAGGTGCATCTCTGGCAGCGCTCCTACGACATCGCCCCTCCCGGCGGAGAAAGCCTGAAGGACACCGCGGCCCGCGTGCTCCCCTTCTATGCCAAGCGCATTGCCCCAGAGCTCCAGGCCGGCAAAAGCGTGATCCTGGTCGGCCACGGCAATTCCTTGCGCGCGCTCGTCATGCAGCTCGACCGCTTGAGCCCGGAGCAGGTCAAGGAACTCAGCATCGGCACCGGCATGCCGCTGATCTACCGCCTCAGGCTCGACGGCACGGTGGCCGAGAAGCGCGATCTCGCGGGCTTGAGCGCTTAAGCCGGCCGTGGCGCCTTGTTGGCGGAGAGCGCCGCCGACAGCGCCTGCGCGAAATCCTCGCGCTCGGGGTCGGTGAGGAAGCTGGCAAAGACGAGACGCTTGCCGTGGCTCGCGATCGACAGCTCGCTTGAGCGGCCGATGCGATCTTCGAGGTCGAGCCGCACCCAATAGGGATTGAAGCTCCAGACTTGCGCCTTGCCCGAGGGCAGCACGCGCGTCACGGTCAGCGCATGTTGGGTGAGATCCACAGTCTCATAGAGGCGGGCCGCCCGGTAGTTGAGCTTGAAGGCGATGTAGATGAGGGCGACGTCGAGCCCCATGAATCCCACCACCGGCCAGGCGCCGATGAGATAGAACAGGAGACCGGTGCTGAAGCTGACGATGCAGACCGCCCCCATCAGCACCGCGAAGCCCTTTGGCCCGAGCGACCGGTGCGGCGTCAGAATGGCGGCGAAGCTCGTTTCTGCTTGTGGGCCCGCGGAGAGCTCTGTCATAGCTCATCTTATCCGTCTTGAGAGCTATTGGTAATCACGGGAAGATGGGGGTTCAACCGAAAACCGGCAAGCGCAAGCCCGCCAAGGCAAAGGGCCACGGGAAAGGCGGCAAGGCCCCCGGCTCGCGGCTGACGCCAGCCGAAGTCGAAGAGATTTTCCGGCGATTCGAAGCGCTCGATCCCCATCCCAAGACCGAGCTACGCTACGCCGATCCCTTCACCCTCCTCGTCGCCGTGGTGCTGTCGGCGCAAGCGACCGACTCCTCGGTGAACAAGGCTACGCCTGACCTGTTCAAGGTGGCCGACACTCCAGAGAGGCTGATCAAGCTCGGCGAGGCCAAGCTCACCGACAAGATCAAGACCATCGGGCTCTATCGCAGCAAGTCCAGGAACCTGATC
>DATDLA010000080.1:0-3423 GCA_036519535.1 Methyloceanibacter sp. | reverse complement strand
ACATGGCCGACAATCACGATGGTGAAATAGGGGGGCGCATCGTCGGCCCGGTGATGGTGCAGCGCCTCGCCGCAAGCGGGGCACGCGTCAGCCACCTTGAGATAGCGGCGGAACATGGCGCCTTTGCCGCAAGCCGGACAGCTGAGCCTGGCGCCTCGCAGAAGCGAAAGCAGGATCGAGCGCTCGCCAGTCGATCGCGTGTCGCGGCGAGCGACGCTCGCGCTGATAGGGGCTGATGTCGGCTGCATCCTTACTCCTTAGCGAAGTTCTGCCCCCGTGCCAAATCGGATCCCGGTACGCGGCCTTTGGCCGCGTCTTTGTTTCTAGCGGCGCCCGCGTGCCCGCCCTTTCCGGGGAGATTGCGGTTTGCGCCATTGCCCCTGAATGCGGCCGCGGGCCGGTTTGACCCCGATCATGCGGCCCTCGCTCAGGAGCTCGAAACGGAGTGCCCCGGCAGATGGAATGGCCTCGACCAGCCGCACCTCGACGGGATCGCCAAGCTGGAAGGCGGCGCCGGTTTCCTCGCCGATCAAGGCCTGGCGCTTTTCGTCATGATAGAAATATTCATGGCCGATGGAGGAGGCCGGGACGAAGCCGTCGGCGCCGGTCTCGCTCAGCCGCACGAAGAGCCCGGTGCTGGTGAGCCCGGAAACGCGGGCGGCGAAGCGGGCGCCGATGCGATCGGCGAGATAGGCGGCGATCAGCCGGTCGGCAGTTTCGCGTTCCGCCGCCATGGCGCGCCGCTCGGTCCCGGAGATCGCCTCGGCGATCTTTTCGAGGAGCGGCATCTCGGCGTCGGTCAGGCCGTCATTGCCGAGCTTGAGCGCGCGGATCAGCGCCCGGTGCACCATGAGATCGGCATAGCGGCGGATCGGCGAGGTGAAGTGCGCGTAGCACCGCAAGTTCAGACCAAAATGTCCGAAATTGCCGGCGCTGTACTCGGCCTGAGCCTGGCTGCGCAGCACCATCTCCCCCACCAGCTCTGCCGCCGGGCTCGCCCGCGTCTCGGCGAGGATGCGGTTGAAATGAGCGGGCTTGAGTTGCCCGGTCTTCGGCAGCGTCACGCCCAAGGTTGAGAGAAACTCCGAGAGGGCGGCGAGCTTCTCCTTCGAGGGCTGATCGTGCACGCGATAGATCAAGGGCGTGTGCTTGGCCTCTAATTCTTCCGCCGCGGCGACATTGGCCGCGATCATGAACTCCTCGATCAGACGATGGGAATCGAGGCGGGGAGGGGTGATGACGCCGCGCACGCGGCCCTGTTCGTCGAGCTGGATCTTCCGCTCAGGCAGGTCGAGCTCGAGGGGGGCGCGCTCGGTACGCGCCCGGGTGAGGCTGCCATAGGCGCCCCATAGCGGCAGAAGCACAGGCTCGAGCAACGGTCCGCTCACCTCGTCGGGGTTGCCGTCGATCGCTCCTTGCGCCTGCTCATAGGCGAGCGCTGCCGCCGAGCGCATCAGGCCACGCAGAAAGTGGTGACTGCGCTTGCGCCCATCCTTGTCGAAGACCAGGCGCACGGCGAGACAGGGCCGCGCCTCTGCTGCCTGTAGGGAGCACAGATGGTTGGAGATGCGTTCGGGCAGCATCGGCACCACGCGGTCCGGGAAATAGACGGAATTGCCGCGCGCTCTCGCTTCCTTGTCGAGCGCGCTTCCTGGCTTCACGTAGGAGGCGACGTCGGCAATGGCGACCATCACCACCCAACCGCCTTTGTTCCTGGGATCGAGGTCCGCTTCGGCCCACACCGCGTCGTCGCGGTCACGGGCGTCCACGGGATCGATGGTGACGAAGGGGAGATGCCGCAGATCCTCGCGGCGTTTCAGGTCGGGCTCTTTCGCCGCGTCAGCCTCGTTCAGCACCGGGTCCGGGAAGGTATCGGGAATGCCGTGGGCATGAATGGCGATGAGGCTCGTCGCCCGCTGATCTTGCGGATTGCCGAGCCGGTCGGTGACGCGGGCATTGGTGCTGCCGAAGCGCCCCGGTCCGCCGAGCTCGAAGCGGACGAGCTCGCCGTTTTCGGCGTCGTTGGTGGCGCCGTGGGCAACGCGCCACTCCTTCAGCTGCTTGCGGTCGACCGGATCGATGACCCCGCCGCCGCCCGGAAGGGCGCGGAAGATGCCGAGCTGGCTTCGCGTGGCGCGGGGAAGCCGCTTGATCGGCCGCGCCTGGTAGGGGGTGTCGGCATCGGCGCCAAGTGGCGTGATGCGCGCGAGCACGCGATCGCCAATGCCCGCGGCCGGCCCCTTGTCCTGCTTGCTCTCGGCGATGAGGATGCGCGGAGGCGGCCCATGCTCTTCCGGCCAATTGGCCGGCCGGGCGATGAACTCGCCATGGGAGTCACGCTCGACGATCTCGAGCACGGTCACCGAAGGCAGAACGCCAGGGCGCTGGAGCTTGCGGCGCGAGCCCGCGATCAGCCCGTCATCCGCCATATCGCGCAACAGCTCTTTCAGCGCGACACGATCACCGCCCTTAACGCCGAAGGCGCGCGCGATCTCGCGCTTGCCGGCCTGTTGGCTGGCGCCTTGCAGAAAGTCCAGAATCTCTTGCTTGGAAGGAAGCTTGACCACTTTTTGGGGTTTCTTGGTCTTGGCCACGACTCGTTTTAGCACGCGCGGGTCAAGACTAGTGTGCCGTCTCCTCGACGACCTCTTTCTCTTTTTTCGTCTTTTTCGCCTTGCTCGCCTTGCGCGCAGGCTTCTTTGCCGGTCCCTTGGCGGCTCTCGCAGCAATGAGCTCAACGGCGTCGGCGATCGTCACCTCTTCAGGGTTGCGGTCCTTGGGAAGCGTGGCGTTGATCTTGCCGTGCTTCACGTAAGGCCCGTAGCGGCCGCTCAGCACCTGTACGGCGCCTTTGAGCTCGGGATGCTCGCCGAGGTCCTTGATCACCGTGGCGCCGCGCCGAATGCGGTTCGCGGCGTTCTCGGCGAGGAGGCTGACGGCACGATTGATGCCGACGGTGAAGACCTCATCGGCGCCGCTCAAACTCGCATATTTGCCGTCGTGCTGGACGTAAGGCCCGAAGCGGCCGAAGCCTGCGGTGATGGGCTTGCCGGTCTCGGGATGGGCGCCAATTTCGCGCGGCAGCGACAGAAGCGAGAGCGCGCGCGTAAGATCGATGCCCTCAGGATCGAATCCCTTCGGGATCGAGGCGCGCTTCGGCTTCTCCGCGCCGTTCTCGCCGAGCTGGACGTAAGGTCCGAAGCGGCCGGTGCGCAGCGTCACATCGAGTTCGGTGTCAGGATCGGTGCCGAGCAGCTTTCCTTCGCTGCCGAGCACGCCGGTCTTGTCGCCGCCGTCGGCGAGCTGACGGGTGAAGCGGCAGTCGGGATAGTTGGAGCAGCCGATGAAGGCCCCGAACTTTCCGATCTTGAGGCTCAAGCGACCCGTGGCGCAGGATGGGCAGGCGCGCGGATCGCCGCCGGC
>DATDLA010000079.1:0-5181 GCA_036519535.1 Methyloceanibacter sp. | reverse complement strand
ACATGAAATGGGCCGAGGCCGCCGGGCTCGTGAAGTTCGACTTTCTTGGGCTGAAAACGCTGACCGTAATCGAGACCGCACGCGAGCTGCTTGGGCGCAAGGGCGTCACGCTCGATCCGGCGCGGCTGCCCCTCGACGACGACGCGACTTACGAGCTTCTCGCCCGCGGCGACACGGTCGGCGTGTTCCAGCTCGAAGGTGCAGGCATGCGCGACGCGCTGCGCAAGCTGAAGCCTGACCGCTTCGAGGACATCATCGCCATCGTGGCGCTCTATCGCCCTGGGCCGATGGACAACATCGACAGCTATGTGAACCGCAAGCACGGGCGCGAGCAGCCCGACTATCTGCACCCGCTGATCCAACCGATCCTGGAAGAGACCTATGGCGTGATCATCTACCAGGAGCAGGTGATGCAGATCGCGCAAACCCTCTCAGGCTTCTCGCTCGGCGAGGCCGATCTGCTCCGCCGCGCCATGGGCAAGAAGATCAAGAAGGAGATGGCGCAGCAGCGGAATCGCTTCATCGAGGGCGCCGTCGACAAAAGCGTGGATCGGGGCAACGCCGAGTTCATTTTCGAGCTGGTCGCCAAGTTCGCGGGCTACGGTTTCAACAAATCTCACGCCGCGGCCTACGCGCTGATCGCCTATCAGACGGCTTATCTCAAGGCCAACCATCCGATCGAGTTCCTGGCAGCCTCCATGACGCTCGATATCGGCAACACTGACAAGCTCAACGGCTTCGCCCAGGAAGCGCGCCGCATGGGCATCCGCATCGAGCCGCCGTCGGTGAACCGCTCAGAGGCGGGCTTCCTGCCGAGCGACGGCGCCATCCGCTATTCGCTCGCTGCGCTGCGCAATGTCGGACGCCACGCCGTCGACCATATCTGCGCCGAACGCGCGAAGCGCGGCAGCTTCAAGGACGTCTCCGAGTTCGCCCGCGCCATCAATCCGCGTCTCGTCAACAAGCGCGCTCTGGAAACCCTCGCCGCCGCCGGCGCGCTCGACGAGCTTGGCATCGACCGGTCGACGGCGCTCGCCAATGTCGATCGCATCATGGCCGCCGGCAATCGATCGCTTGAGGACGAGACCGGCGGCCAGAACGACCTCTTCGCCGGCGCGGCGCGCACGCGGCCGCCAATCGAGCTCCGCCCCGCAAAGCCTTGGGTGCCGACCGACCGGCTGTCACACGAATTTGAGGCGGTCGGCTTCTTCCTCACCGGCCACCCGCTCGACGACTATCAGGACGTGCTCGAGGCGCTCGGCGCCGAGTCCTGGGTGGACTTCGCGGCGAAGGCCCTGTCGCGCCGCGTCGTCGGCATGCTCGCCGGCACCGTGCTCGCCATGCGCGAGCGCCAGGGCAAGAGCGGCAACGCCTACGCCTTCGTCGCCTTCTCCGATCCGACCGGCCAGTTCGAAGCGGTGGTGTTCTCTGAAGCCTTGGCGGCTTCGCGCGAGCTGCTTCAGCCAGGCAGCGCCGTACTGCTCGACGTCGAGGCCGAGGCTGACGGGGAGACCGTCAAGGTGCGGGCCCAGCGCATTACCTCGCTCGAGGCGGCGGCCGAGGCCCGCCATAGCGGCATCAAGATCTATCTGGAGGGAACCCGCGCGCTCGACTCCATCGCCGAACAGGTGGGCGACCGGGGAGGGCAGGGAGAGCTGAGGCTGGTGCTTCGTCTCGACGATGCCGGACGTGAGGTTGAGTTCGTGCTGCCGCAAGGCATCGACGCCACGCCCAAGCAACGCAGCGCGCTCAAGCTGGTTGACGGGGTGGCCGCGGTCAGCGCCCTGTAAACCAGCCCCCAAGGGGGGCCACCACCCTTGCCAAGAGCGGGTTGCATCCCTATAACCCGCACCATCTCACACGCGGGATCTTAGCGTCGCGAGGCTCTCTCCAAGGGTTCTCACGCTCGCTCCGGTGACCGGGAAACCGGTCTCATCCTCCCGCGGCGGCAGAACCGGAAAAAGGAGAATGCAGTCCCATGGCACTGCCCAATGTTTCTATGCGCCAGCTGCTCGAGGCCGGCGTGCATTTTGGTCATCAGACCCATCGCTGGAACCCGAAGATGGCGCCGTTCATCTATGGCACCCGCAACAACATCCACATCATCGATCTCACCCAGACCGTACCGCTGTTCCATCAGGCGCTGCTCGCCGTGGCCGATACCGTGGCCAAAGGCGGCCGCGTGCTGTTCGTCGGCACCAAGCGCCAGGCCTCCGAGGCGGTGGCCGAGGCGGCGCGGTCTTGCGCTCAGTATTACGTGAACCACCGCTGGCTCGGCGGCACGCTGACCAACTGGCGCACCATCTCGAACTCGATCCGCAGGCTCAAATCTCTGGAAGAGCTGCTTGCCGGCGAAACGCAAGGCCTGACCAAGAAGGAGCTGTTGCAGCTCACCCGCGAGAAGGAGAAGCTCGAGCGGGCGCTGGGCGGCATCAAGGACATGGGCGCGCCGCCGGACCTGATGTTCGTGATCGACACCAACAAGGAATCGATCGCCATCGCCGAAGCGCGCAAGCTCAACATGCCGATCGTCGCCGTGGTCGATTCGAACAGCGATCCTGATGGGATCAGTCATCCCGTTCCCGGCAACGACGACGCCGGCCGCGCCATCACGCTCTATTGCGACCTGATCGCGCGCGCCGCCATTGACGGCATCGAGCGCGCGCAAGGCTCAGCCGGCGTCGACCTCGGCGCCGCCGACGCGCCTCCGGGCGAGGCCGCCCTTGGCGAGGGCGAGGAGGGCGGCGAAGGGGCCGAACGGCCTCCGTCCGACGGCGAACGCAGGCCGCGGCGGAGGCCCGGACGGGCCGACGCACGAGGCGGCAATGGCAAGGCTCCGTCGCAGGCGCCGCGTCCCGCGCGTGGACCAAGGCCGAGCGCCGCGGAAGGAAAGCCTGAATAGAGAGAGCGAGACCTAAGAGGATGACCGGAGCCAACGAGGCTCTGGGCCGGCAGAGGATGGCATGACAGCGATTAATGCAACGATGGTGAAGGACCTGCGCGAGAAGACCGGCGCGGGCATGATGGATTGCAAGGCCGCGCTCAACGAGACCGCGGGCGACATGGAGGCGGCGGTCGATTGGCTACGCACCAAGGGTCTCGCCAAGGCCGCCAAGAAGGCAGGCCGCGTGGCGGCGGAAGGCCTGATCGGCCTTGCCGCCACTGACAAAGAAGCGACGCTGGTCGAGGTCAATTCCGAGACCGACTTCGTCGCCCGCAACGACAAGTTCCAGGAGATGGTGCGCACGATCGCTAACGACGCGCTCAAGGCCAAGGGCGATCTCGACAAGCTCGCCAAGGCCAAATATGGCGGCGGCAAGATCAGCGTGGCCGATCACCTGAAAGAGATGATCGGCTCGATCGGCGAGAACATGACGCTTCGTCGGACCGGCTATCTGGGCGTGAAGACCGGCGCGGTGGCGAGCTACATGCACAACACCGTTTCGACCGGTCTGGGCAAGATCGGCGTCATCGTCGCGCTCGAATCCACGGGCGATGCCGAAAAACTCAAAAGTTTCGGCAAGCAGGTGGCGATGCACATTGCCGCCGCCAATCCGCAAAGCGTGGATGTGGCCGGCCTTGATCCGGCTTTCGTCGAGCGCGAGCGGGCGGTGCTTACCGAGCAGGCGAAAGAGTCCGGCAAGCCGGCAGCGGTGATCGAGAAAATGGTCGAAGGCCGCTTGCGCAAATTCTATGAGGAGGTCGTTCTCCTGTCGCAGGCCTTCGTCCACGATCCGGAGACGACCGTCGCCAAAGCGCTTGCCGCGACCGAAGAGAGTGCCGGCGCGCCTATCAAGATCGTGGGCTTCCATCGCTTCGCGCTTGGCGAAGGCATCGACCGGCCTGACAGTGATTTCGCGGCGGAGGTCGCCGCGGCTGCGTCGGGGTCCTAGAGGCAGGCCCGGGGGGATCGGCTGATGGCACAACCACGCATGGGCCGATCGCTCCGCTACCGCCGGGTGCTCGTCAAGCTATCCGGTGAGGCCCTGATGGGGCGCAACGGCTACGGCATCGACGTGGAGGTGCTGAACCAGGTTGCCGGCGATATCTGCGAGGCGGCCGATCTTGGCCTCGAGCTCTGCCTCGTGGTCGGCGGTGGCAACATCTATCGCGGCCTCGCCGCCGCCACCGACGGCATGGATCGGGTGAGCGGCGATTACATGGGCATGCTGGCCACGGTGCTGAACGGCCTCGCTCTCGGCCAGGCGCTCGAAGCCAAGGGCCGTTCGGCGCGGGTGATGTCGGCTATTCCCATGATCAGCATTTGCGAGCCCTTCATCCGGGCGCGGGCGCTTGCCCACTTGGCGGACGGCCATCTGCTCGTTTTGGTCGGCGGCACCGGCAACCCGTTTTTCACCACCGACACCACGGCGGCGCTGCGGGCGGCCGAAATGGGATGCGATGCGATCTTCAAGGCCACCCAAGTCGACGGTGTCTATGACGCCGACCCGGCAAAGAACCCCAAAGCGCGCCGCTACGATGCCCTCAGTTACGACGATGTGCTGCGGCAGGACCTGCGGATCATGGACGGGGCGGCAATCGCCCTTGCCCGCGACAATCGGATTCCGATAATTGTGTTCTCCATCAAGGAAAAAGGCGGTTTGGCTGCCGTCTTGCAAGGGAAGGGGTCCTCGACCACGATATCCTAGCTCAACGCAAACCGTCGATTTGCGGCGGATGGGCTGGACGACAAGCTGACCCAAGCGTGGATTTCAACCGCGCGAGGAGGAAAGGCGACATGGCTGGCTTCGACCTTAAGGAGATCGAGCGGCGGATGCGTGGCGCGCTCACCGTGCTCAAGCAGGAGTTTGGCGGCTTGCGCACGGGCCGCGCCAATATGAGCCTGCTCGATCCGATCATGGTAAATGCCTATGGCAGCCAAATGCCGCTCAATCAGCTTGCAACCATCAACGTGCCGGAATCGCGGTTGATCACTGTGCAGGTGTGGGACCGGTCCCAGGTCGGCGCCGTCGAGCGCGCCATCCGCGAGTCCGACCTCGGATTGAACCCGGTGGTCGAAGGACAGCTCTTGCGCCTGCCGATCCCCGAGCTGAACGAGGAGCGGCGCCACGAGATCGCGAAGGTCGCGCATAAGTATACGGAGCAAGCGCGCGTGGCGGTGCGTAACGTTCGCCGCGACGGCATGGAGCACCTGAAGCGCATGGAGAAGGACGGCGACAT
>DATDLA010000078.1:0-2763 GCA_036519535.1 Methyloceanibacter sp. | reverse complement strand
GACGGCGCGCAGCGCGCACACATAGTCGTAGGTGCGCGCATCGCCCATGACGCCGACGGTGCGCACCGGGAGCAGCACGGCGAAGGCCTGCCAGATCGTGTCGTAGAGCCCTGCCTTCCTGATCTCGTCGAGATAGATGGCATCGGCGCGGCGCAGAATGGCGAGCTTCTCTTGCGTGACCTCGCCGGGAACGCGGATGGCAAGCCCAGGCCCCGGGAAGGGATGGCGGTTGACGAAGGCGGGCGGCACGCCGAGCTCGCGGCCAAGCGCCCTCGCCTCGTCCTTGAACAGCTCGCGCAACGGCTCGATCAGCTGGAGCCGCATGCGCTCAGGAAGTCCGCCGACATTGTGGTGGGACTTGATGGTTGCCGACGGTCCGCCAGAGAAGGACACACTCTCGATGACGTCGGGATAGAGCGTGCCTTGGGCGAGGAAGTCAACCTGGCCGACCTTATCGGCCTCCTCCTCGAACACTTCGACGAACAGGCGGCCGATGGTCTTGCGCTTGTCCTCAGGGTCGGTGACGGCCGAAAGCGCTGCGAGGAAGCGAGCGCCGGCATCGACGGCGACGAGCGGGATGTTGTAAGCCCCCCGGAACAGGTCGACGACCTCGCACGCCTCGTTCTCGCGCAAGAGGCCGTGATCGACGAAGATGCAAGTGAGCTGATCGCCGATCGCTTCGTGGATCAAGAGCGCCGCGACCGCCGAGTCGACGCCGCCGGACAGCCCGCAGATCACGCGCCCCTGCCCCACCTGGTTTCTGATGCGCGCGACTTCGGTGGCGCGGAACTGCGCCATGGACCAATCGCCGGGGCAGCCCGCGATGCGATGCACGAAATTGGCGATGAGCTTGGCACCGTCCGGCGTGTGCACCACCTCGGGGTGGAACTGCACGCCGTAGAGGTTGCGGGCATCGTCGGCGATTGCGGCGAAGGGCGCGCCGTTCGACACTGCCACGGCGCGGAAGCCGTCCGGCAGCTTGGTCACGCGGTCACCATGGCTCATCCACACCGGCGCACGCTCGCCGGTGCGCCAAACGCCATGGAACAGCGGCGTGTCACCGGTGATCTGAAGCTCGGCGCGGCCGAACTCGCGGGTGTGGCCGCCTTCGACTTGGCCGCCGAGGCTCGCCACCATGGCCTGCTCGCCATAGCAGATGCCGAGGATAGGAACGCCGGAGTTGACGATCTTGGGCGAGAGCTGCGGCGTGCCGGTCTCATGCACGGATGCAGGGCCGCCGGAGAGGATGATGGCCTTGGGCAGCACCGGCGCGAGGGCGGCCTCGGCCTTGTCGAAAGGCACGATCTCGGAATAGACGCCTGCCTCCCGCACCCGCCGCGCGATCAGCTGGGTGTATTGCGCGCCGAAATCGACGATGAGCACTTTGTCCGGGTGGTCCGTCATGGCGTTGGTTAGCGGAAGCGGGCCGAGTCGGCAATGGACTCTAGTCCCGTCATTCCGGCGCAAGCCGGAATCCAGCCCATAGGGCGACCAGCCAGAAAAAACTGGACCCCGGCTTTCGCCGGGGTGACGGTGCCTCGTTGTAAGGCGGAAGTGCGAGGCGACATGGGCCTAGAGCAAGACGAGGACTGGCTGCGGTCTCAGATCGAGGCGTATCACGCCTCGGCGCTTGCCTATGCGGCGGTGAAGCTTGGGCTGCCGGACCTGATGGGCGCGCAACATTGGACCGCCAAGCAGCTGGCGGCGGAGCTTGGCCTTTCGGCGCCGCACCTCCTCCGTTTCCTGCGCGGACTCGTGACTCTCGGCATTTGCGCGGAGCGTTCCGACGGCGGCTTCAGTCTAACAGACTTGGGCCGGTCTCTCGCCTCAGGCTCTCCGTCGCGCCTCGGCGAGAAGGTCACCATCGTGGTCGAGCAATATTGGCAGCCCTGGGCGAACCTCCTCCACACTTTGCGGAACGGCGAACCCGCCTTCGAGCATGTATTCGGCACCGATGTGTGGGCATGGCGGAACGAGAACTTTCGCGGCGGCGACATCTTCGCCGCTTATCTCGCGGGCGAGACCTTCGCCCAAGCCGGCCCGATCGTAGAGGCGTTGGATCTCTCCGGCGTCGGCCGCGTCGCCGACATCGGCGGTGGTCACGGCGGGCTGCTCGCCGCTATCCTCAAAGCGCATCCCGGCATGCACGGCACCCTCTTCGACCTCCCCGAGACCATTGTCGGCGCCAATAGGTTTTTGAAGTCCCATGGCGTGTTCGATCGCGTAACCCTCGTCGGCGGCGACTTCCTCGCCGAGATTCCCGTCGAGGCTGACCTCTATGTGCTGGAGAGCGTGCTCCAGCATTGGGACGATATGGCGGCCCACGCCATCCTGGAAAGCTGCCGCGATGCCATGCCGGCGCGTGCCAAGCTCGCGATCATCGAGCGCCTGCTCCCTGAAGCCGTGTCCGGCGATCCGAGCGCCGTCATGATCGACCTGCATATGATGGTCATCAATGGCGGCCGGGTGCGCACGCTGGCGGAGTTCGAGCGGCTGCTCGCCGAAGCAAACCTTGCGCTGTCGAAAGTGCACGCCATAAGCTCAGGGCTCTCTGTTATCGAGGCCGTGCCTGCCTGAGCGCCGGCTCAACTCTCCCTATTTCGGAGCCTGCTCTCCCTGATCGCGGGTTTCGCCGGAATGGCGCTGCTGCGAGGATTCGGGCCCAAGCTCCTTCACATAGATCACCTTGCTGTCGCCGGGTCCGTAGAAGTCCGGCAATCGCGCATCCTCAGCAAAGCCCATGCGCTGATAGAAGCCGCGCGT
>DATDLA010000077.1:0-2959 GCA_036519535.1 Methyloceanibacter sp. | reverse complement strand
CTTGCCCGCGTCCTGCTCAAGATGCAGCCGCTCGATGCCGACGACGACCCGCTCGCCGCTGAGCAGGTCGACGATCACCTCGCCTTCGCCGACCACCGGGTTCTTGTACTGGGAGATCTGATAGCCCTGCGGCAGGTCGGGGTAGAAATAGTTCTTCCGGTCGAACACCGAACTGAGATTGATCTTGGCTTTGAGTCCAAGCCCGGTGCGGATCGCTTGCGCCACGCACTCCTCGTTGATCACCGGCAGCATGCCTGGCATGGCGGCGTCGACCAGGCTCACATGGGAGTTGGGCTCGCCGCCAAATTCGGTCGAGGCGCCGGAGAACAGCTTCGACTTGGAGGTGACCTGGGCGTGCACCTCCATGCCGATCACCACCTCCCAGGGACCGGTCGCGCCTTCGATCAGATTGTTCTGCTTTGCACGTTCCTGCATGTCAGCGTACATACCGCCGTCCACCGTCGCTGTCATTGCCCGGCTTGACCGCGCAATCCAGTAACCCCGGCGGATCATTATCGCGAATGACGGTGATTAATGGATTTCCGCCTTCGCGGGAATGAAAAGAGTCTAATCCTCACCGTCCGTTTGTTGGCTGAGCTTTTCTTCCTCGTATTGGACGAACCAGCCGATCATCTGCCGCCACAAGGCCTCGGTCAGCTCCGGCGGCAGCCCCTTCTCCACCGCCCGCGCCCGCACCCGGTTGATCACCTGCTGGATGCGCCACGGTACCCTCGCTTCCGCCGGCGACTGTTTGAGCTGCCAGGCGCGATCGACATAGGTGAAGCGCTCGCCGATGAGGTCGACCAGCGCAATATCGATGCGGTCGATCTCCGCCCTCACCTCTTCCATGTCGGCGCAGTCATCTGGCTTGCGCGGCGCCATCAAACGACCCTCCGGCGGATGAGTCTGGTCGGTCGCATCGTCATGCTGCCCTGCTCCACCAGTCTTGCGGCTTGGCCATCGGCCCGGCCGCCTCTTCGATGGCCCGCGCGGTGCGGAACAGCGTCTCTTCGTCGAAGGGACGGCCGATCAGCTGCAAGCCAAGCGGCGTGCCTTCCGACGACAGGCCAGCCGGCACCGACATGCCCGGCAACCCAGCCATATTCACCGTCACCGTGAAGATATCGTTGAGATACATCTCCACCGGATCGCCCGACTTCTCGCCAAGCACGAAAGCAGGCGACGGCGTGGTCGGCGTCAGGATCACATCCACCTCCTGGAAGGCCGCGTCGAAGTCGCGCTTGATCAGGCTCCGCACCTTCTGCGCCTTGAGATAATAGGCGTCGTAATATCCGGCCGACAGCACATAGGTGCCGATGAGGATGCGCCGCTTCACCTCCGTGCCGAAGCCAGCCGAGCGCGTGTTCTCATAGAGCGAGATCACGTCGTTGCCTGGCTCGCGCAATCCGTAGCGCACGCCGTCATAGCGGGCGAGGTTCGAGGACGCCTCCGCCGGCGCGACAATATAATAAGAGGGCAGCGCATATTTGGTGTGAGGCAGGCTCACCTTCTTGATCTTTGCGCCGGCAGCCTCCAGCCACTTCACGCCCTGCTCCCAGAGCGCGTCGATCTCCGCCGCCATACCTGGCACGCGATATTCCTTGGGGATGCCGACGGTGAGTCCCTTCACGCCAAGGTTCACCGCGGCCTCGTAGTCGGGCACCGGAGCATCGACGCTCGTCGTGTCCTTCGGGTCGTGGCTCGCCATCGCTTTCAGCAGGATCGCAGCGTCTTGCACGGTGCGCGCGATCGGTCCCGCTTGATCCAGCGACGAGGCGAAGGCGACGATGCCCCAGCGGGAGCAGCGTCCGTATGTCGGCTTGATGCCGACAGTGCCGGTGACGGCGGCAGGCTGGCGGATCGAGCCGCCGGTATCGGTGGCAGTGGCGCCCATGCAAAGACGCGCGGCAACCGCTGCCGAAGAGCCGCCTGACGATCCGCCGGGCACCAGCTTGGCATTAGAGCCCTTCCGCCGCCAGGGATTGACCACCGGGCCGTAATAGCTCGTCTCGTTGGACGACCCCATGGCGAACTCGTCATTGTTGAGCTTGCCAAGCATCACCGCGCCGGCGTTCCACAGGTTGGCGGTGACCGTCGACTCATAGGTCGGCGTGAAGCCGTCAAGAACGTGCGAGCAGGCGCTGGTGCGAACGCCCTGGGTCGCGAACAGATCCTTGATGCCGAGCGGGATGCCCTCGAGCGGGCGCGCCTCGGCTTTGCCGATGCGCGCGTCGCTTTCCTTGGCGGCTTCGAGCGCACGCTCAGGCGTGGTCAGCACGAAGGCGTTGAGCGCCTCATTGGCGCGGCCGATGGCGTCAATATGCGCGCGCGCAAGCTCCTCGGCGGACAGCTCCTTGCGGAGAAGCGCCTCGCGCGCCTCGGCAATGGAAAGATCGGTGGGGTCGGCCATGCGCTCTACGGCTTGACGGTGTCGCACTTTACGAAGGCACTGTAGGATTCGCTCGCGGCCTGTTGATCGAGTGTCTGGCTCTGCGCGCCGGAATGGTCGGCAGTCTTTCCCGAATCGGCCCCGGCCGACTCCTCAGGGCCATCCGACTCGCCACTGTCTGATTGCGCCGACGCATCGTAGCCGCCCTGCTGGGTCAGATCGGTGATCCTCGTCACGTTGAGCTTGCCGTCGTCCTTCTGCTTGATCGAGAACAGGTCGGGATAGGTGTAGCCGGCCTCGTCGCAAAATGCCGTCGCCACCCAGTCCTTGGCGTCTCGGGCGAACACATTGACGAAATCGCAGACCTGCTGATAGCCGAAGAGCCCCTTTTTGGTCAGCACCTCGAAATCGAACTCCTCGCCAAGCTCGGCCGGCGTCTTGGTCGCGAGCAGCGCGCAGTCCTCTTTCGTCGAGGCGAAGGTTCCCTCCGGCAGACCGCTGTCCGGCGCTTGCGCCAACGCCGAACCGGCGCCGGCGAGCCAAAGTCCGGTCGCAACGAGAAGGGCGTTT
>DATDLA010000076.1:0-7184 GCA_036519535.1 Methyloceanibacter sp. | reverse complement strand
CGGAGCGTCCCGGTGTCGCTGGCAAACCGCCATTATCTCGATGCTTTGCCGCTTGATTGACGAGACCGGCACTCCATAAAAGGGCGCTATGACAGTTTCCCTGACCGAGAAGCCGATATCGCTCGCCCCGGAATGGGCGCCGCAAAAGGCGATATGGACCGCCTGGCCGGCCAATCCAGGCCAGTGGAACGGCGATCTGGACGCGCCGCGCCGCGACGTGGCGGCCATGGTGCGCGCGCTTTGCGGCGCCAACCGGGTGCGCCTGCTGGTCAACGGCGCCGAGGCGGAGTCTTCGGCGCGGGCGGCGGTAGGCGACTTGGCCGAGATCGTTCTAGCGCGCTACGGCGACATCTGGCTCCGCGACACGGGGCCGATCTTTGCCCGCGGCCGCGACGGCGCCGTCGCCCTCAGGTTCAAGACCAATGCCTGGGGCGGCAAATTCGACCTTCCAGACGACGCAAAGGTCGGCGAAGACATCGCGAAGCTCGCGGGAACTCCCATTATGAGTTTCGACTTCGTGCTGGAGGGCGGCGCCGTCGACCGTGACGGGATGGGCACCATCCTCGCCACGCGCCAGACGCTGCTCAATCCCAACCGCAACGGCTGGAGCAAGGCTGAAGCCGAGGCTGCGCTCGAGCAAGGGCTCGGCGCCAAGACGGTGATCTGGATCGACGAGGGGCTGAAGAACGATCACACCGACGGCCATATTGACAACATCGCCCGCTTCGTCGGCCCTGCGCGCGTGGTCTGCCAGTCGCCGGCCGGCCCCGACGACCCGAACGCGGAGACCTTGGACGGAATCGCGCGAACCCTCGAAGCGGCGACCGACGTCAAGGGCGCGAGACTCGAGGTGATCCGCGTGCCCGGCCCAGGGCTCTACCGCAACGCGCTTGGCGAGATCGCGCCGGCCTCGCATCTCAACTTCGTCATCGCCAATGGCGTGGTGGTGATGCCGGTCTATGAAACGCCGACGCAAGATGCGGCTCTCGAAGCGTTGCAGGCAGTGTTCCCCGACCGGAAGGTGATCGACGTTCCGTCGCGCGGCCTGCTTGGCGCGGGCGACGCTGGCGGCGGGTCGTTCCACTGCATCACGCAGCAGGAGCCTGCCTGATGGCAAAGCGCGTGATCACCGTCGCGGCAATCCAGTCGGCCTTCGGCCCGGACCTGCAGGCCAACATCGCCAAGATCGAAGGCTTCGTGCGCGAGGCGGGCAAGCGCGGCGCGCAACTCGTGCTCGCGCCCGAGCTATTCCAGAGCATCTACTTTCCGACCAAGCAGGACCCGAAATGGTTCGAGACGGCGAAGCCTGTGGCCGAGCATCCTTCAGTGCTCGCGCTGCAGAAGCTCGCCAAGGAGCTGAACATCGTCATTCCCATCTCCTTCTTCGAGAAGGACGGTCCGCGCTACTACAACAGCGTGGCGATTGCCGATGCCGGCGGCGAGATCCTCGGCGTCTATCGCAAGAGCCACATCCCCGACGGCCCCGGCTATCAGGAGAAATATTATTTCCGCCCCGGCGACACCGGCTTCAAGGCGTGGAAGACGAAGGTGGGCACGATCGGCGTCGGCATCTGCTGGGACCAATGGTATCCGGAAGCCGCCCGCGCCATGATGCTGCAAGGCGCCGAGATTCTACTCTATCCCACGGCGATCGGCTCAGAGCCCTACGACCTCTCGCTCGACACGCATGCGCGCTGGCAGCGTGCGATGCAGGGTCATGCCGTGGCGAACGCCGTGCCTGTGGTTGCCGCGAATCGCATCGGGGTCGAGCAGAACGACGGCGCCACGCAGAGCTATTACGGCCACTCCTTCATCGCCGATCACACCGGAGAGCTGGCGGCAAGCTTCGGCGACAAGGAGGAGGGCGTGCTCATCCAAAGCTTCGATCTCGCCGAGACCGAGCGCTACCGCGCCGAATGGGGCTTCTTCCGCGACCGCCGCACCGACCTCTACGCCAAAAGCATCGTGTGATCGCTGGGGCCGACGCGATTTGGCTGGCCTAGCTCATATGCCAGCCATGGCTCACGCAGATCGACTGGCCGGTGAGCGCATTGGTCTTGAAGGCGGCGAGGAACAGGGCCACGTCGGCCACGTCCTCGACCGTGGTGAACTCCTTGTCCACGGTCTCGGCGAGCATGATCTCCTTGATCACGCGCTCCTCGCTGATGCCGAGCTCCTTGGCCTGCTCTGGGATCTGCTTCTCGACGAGCGGCGTCTTGACGAAGCCTGGGCAGATGACATTGGCGCGCACGCCATGCGCCGCACCTTCCTTGGCCATCACCCGGGCGAGGCCGAGCAGGCCGTGCTTGGCCGTCACATAGGCGGCTTTCAGCGGCGAGGCCTCGTGGCTATGCACCGATCCCATATAGAGGAGGGTGCCTGATCTCTGCGGATAGAAGTGCTTGACGCAGGCCTTGGTGGTGAGGAAGGCGCCGTCGAGATGGATGGCGAGCATCTTCTTCCAGTCGGCGAAGGGAAACTCCTCGATCGGATGCACGATCTGGATGCCGGCATTGGAGACGAGGATGTCGATCCGGCCGAAGGCCTTGACCGTCTCCTCGACCCCGGCGTTGACCTCGTCCTCCTTGGAGACGTCCATGCCGACGCCGATCGCAGTTTTCTTGTCACCCAGCCCCTGCGCCGCTTGCGCCGAGACATCGGCTTTCAGGTCGGCGATCGTCACGCGGCCGCCGGCCTCCACAAAACGCTTGGCGATGCCATGACCGATGCCGCTCGCGGCGCCGGTAACGAGTGCAACCTTGCCGTCGAGCTTCATGGGACGCGCTCCTCAATCATCGAGATGATCGTAAACGACCTTGCCGGGGCCAAGTATCATTCCTGCGACACTATGCGTCGCCGCGAGCGGCATGGCAAAGGCGCGGGGGCCGACCTCGCCGATGGTCATAAGGTTCGTTCCTTTGGATGGGTGTCGAGATCGCGGGTGAGATCGAGCACCTTCACCCCTTCCTCTGGGCGCGTGCGGGTCTTCCAGTCTGGATGGTTGAAGCTGTGCTCGACGTCCTCGGCGCCTGCGAGCCAATGCTCGTCCATCGAGTAGCGCGAGAACTCGTAGTCGTTTGACTGGGTCCAGTAGGCCGCGCGGCGGTGAATGAGGAGCAGGATGGTGACCGCGGCGTTGCAGCTCACGCTGTCGAGCAGCTTCCAGTCGGGATTGTCGCAGAGCTCCTCCGGTATGGTCCCCCGCAAGCGGCGAATGGCCCGGCGGATGGTTTGGATCTCGCGGAAAATGTCGGTGTTGAGCCGGGTGCGGCTCGAATAGCGGATCTCCTTTTCCCGTTGCCCGATATCGAATAGCGTTTGCGGCATGCAGCCTCTGGCGCTGAACAGATCGACCTGGAAGATGACCATGTCTTCGCGCGGTCCGCTGCGCTCGAGCACGTATTCGAGCGGCGTGTTGGAGACGAGTCCGCCGTCCCAATAGGGCTCGTTGTCGATCTCGATGGGCGGGAAGCCGGGAGGAAGCGCGCCGCTTGCCATGACGTGCTCTGGACCGACGAATTGCTTGGCGGTGTCGAAATATTTCATGTTGCCGGTGATCACCTGAACCGCGCCGATGCTCAACCGCACCGCGCCGGAATTCAGGAGATCGAAATCGACAAGCTCGAGCAGCGTTTCCTTGAGCGGCGCGGTGTCGTAGACGCTGATCGCCTCGGGCGTCCCTTGCGGCTGGAACACCGCGGGAGGCACGCGCGGCTCGAAAAAGCCTGGAACGCCGCCGACGGCGGCCAGCGTCGCGCTGGTCTCATTGAAGATGCGGCGCGAATTGTCGTCCTTGGCGAGCGGCCAGGCGAGCAGGCGGCTTGAGACGCGCTCCCAGAACTCGCGCAGGCGCTCGACACGCTTCTCCGGCGGATTGCCGGCGATGATGGCTGAATTGACGGCGCCGATCGAGATGCCTGCGACCCAGCTCGGCATGTACCCGGCATTGCAGAGAGCCTCATAGGCGCCGGCCTGATAGGCGCCGAGCGCGCCGCCTCCTTGCAGGACGAGTACGGTTTTTTCCGCCGGATCGGTCATCTCAGGAGCTTAGCCCTTGCGGCAGCTTGAGTGGAGAGCCATGCGACATCGGTGCTTTCGCCCCCGCTTACCGATCGAGGAAAGCCCGCACCGCAGCGACGGTGGCTGCGGGCTGCTCTTCCATAAGCCAATGACCTGAATTCGGGATGACGGCTCCGGTCACATCGCTCGCGACGAAGCCGATGTCGTCGGCCATGGCCGTGCCAAAGGACTTCTCCGCGCCGATGGCGAGCACCTTCATCGTGAGCTTGCCCTTTGCCGCCAAAACCTTGTTGTCGATCGCATCTTGATGGAATGCCGCGAACTGCTGGAAAGCCGAATGCATGGCGCCGGGCAACGCGTAAAGCTTGGCGTAGTGCCGGCGGGTTTCCTCGTCGATCGCTTTCGGATCGGCCGACAATTCATTCCAGAAGCGGTCGAGATATATGCGCTCCCGGCCCTCGACCAGACGCTCGACGTCCGGCCCGCGGAAATTGAAGTGCCAGAGCTGGGGGCTGCGCACGATCTCATCCCAGGCCCCGATGCCGGGGAGCGGAGCGTCCATGGCGACCCAGCGCGTGACGCGCTCAGGGTAGAGCGCGGCGAAGGCGTAGCCGACCATGTTGCCGATGTCGTGGGTGACGAGATCGGCTTTCCAGATGTCGAGGTGGTCGAGCACGCTGGCGACATCGCCGGCTTGGGTTTAGCCGCCTTCCGGGTGGGACGAGAGGCCCATGCCGCGCAGATCCGGGACGATGACCGTGTGGTCTTTCGCAAGCTCCGCCGCCAAGGGCGCCCACATGTCTCCGGTGTCGGCAAAGCCATGCAGCATGACGACGGCTGGACCAGAACCACCGACACGCACATGGATGGTAGCGCCGCCGGTCGCGATATCCTCGGTGCGGAAGTCCGGCGGAAAGGGTTGGACCATTCCTTGTCCTCATCGCATCTTACTTGTCGAACGTCGTCAGCTCCGCACCATCATCGGCGATGAAGATGGCAAGCAGACTCGCGGGCTCGGTCGTGCTCGCATTCTCGCTTACGAGATGCTCGCTGCCCGGCGGCTCGAAGAAGCTTTCGCTGGCTTGATAGACCTTGGCGGGTCCGGTCGCCGAGTTCTCCGAGCGGATGGCTCCCGACAGCACATAGACGAGCACGCTGCCGGCGTGGTGGTGCGGCCCAGACTTTCCGCCGGGCGCATAGTTCACCACGACTGCGCTCACGCTCTTGCCCGGAACGTTGGGCAGCTTCGCCGAGGTGACGAGTTTGATGGCTTCTCCGGCATTCTGCTCGGCCGATCTCGCGGGCGCCACCAAGGCCGCGACGAGCGCCACGGCGATAAGCCCCGCGGCTCGCTCCATACGAACTGATGGTCTCATCGTCCGATCCTCCTACTTGTCACGCGCATCAGACTTGATGTCACTGCGCCGCGGCAGCGTGGCGGCGCGCAAAGGAGACCGCATAGGCCTGACTGCGGATATCGATCATCGGGTCGGCGGGCTCGATGCCGGCAGGCACGGCGTTCTCGAGGAACAGCAAGGCGCGCTGGGCGGCGTCGCTGTCAGGATTGACCTTGTCGATCTCGACCACGCCGAGCTCGACGATCTTGCGGCTGTCTGGCCAGGCGATCGAAGGATCGTCGATCTTGTCCCCAGGCTCGGCGATTTGGGCTTGCAGCTTCATGCGCACCGGTCCGTCGGCGACGCGTTTCTGAATCTCCTCCATGAGATAGTTGGGGCCGGCCGCGGCAAGCTGCTCCTTGGTGAGATACGCGGCATCGCCTTCCGGCAACATCCGGTAGCGAACGAGAGTGCTGTCGCCCTTGGCGTTGGTGAATTTGAAGCTGTTCACGGCGTAATAAGGCAACGTGGCAAAGCTCACCGGTGCCGGCTTCTCGGAGGTCAAGAAGGTCTTGGCAATCGGATGGGATTCGAAGAATGTCTCGAGCGGCGTCGGCTTCGGCGCATCTTTGCCGCTCGCGGCGAGCGCAATCAGGAGGTCGCGGAACTCATCCGCGGTCGCGGTGGGAAAGCCGTTATACGAGTGCATCACAAGATCTGAATTCGAGCCGTCGGGCAGCTTGAATTTCACCGCCATGCCGCGCGGGCTCGCATTTGGGTCGGTGTCGGGGATCGCCGGCACGCCGGCAAAGTCGGAAAAGCGGACGGTGATCGGCACGGTCGCTCCCGGCTGGAGATGCGGCGCCTTGCTCAAGGACGCAGCCTCGGCGCTCGGGGTGAATTTTCCTTCGAGCACGACGCCCTTGGCGTGCACCGCCCGGTTATCGGTCTGCTTGCCGAACACGCCGTTGAGCGCATCGACCAATTGGGCCGGCAGCGATGCCTGATCGGGAACGCCTTGGGCGAAGGCGGGGGCTACCGCCGCAAACGACAGCGCCAACGACAAAACGGAGAGAACTTGCTTCGCGTGCATGATGGGCTCCTTTCGCGGGGTGAAACATATGATTCCTGCAAAACGTAGCGGTTTTGCGAATTGCGCGGGCTTTTTGAATGCAGCCGCTCCGACGTCAAAGTGCCGCGCCCCTGCCCAAAGTGGCGTTGCGTCGCAATGATGCATCCGGCAGCGAGGGCAAGGTTAACGTCCGAAACCAGAGTCCGAGGCAAGTTGCGGCGGACTCAGGCTAAAACAGTGCAACCAAGTCATACAAAATCACATATGTGGGCGTAATATGCGCTCGGGCGATCCCCAAAATGCCCACCAAGGAGGTTACTATGTTGAAGGCGTACGTCATGCCCGCTCTCGCGGGCGCATTCTTGCTTGGCGTGGCTACGGCTGCTTGGGCCGTAAACGGCGAGTTCGGCAACATGTGCGCGATGAGTCTCGCAGCCGGCAAAGACACGCAGACCGACTGCTCGATCAATGCGCAGCTTGAGGGCAAGACCTATTGCTTCGGCGATCAGGCGGCCATGACCGAGTTCATGAAGGCCCCCAAGGAGAATCTCGCGAAGGCGCAGTCCTACTACTCATCTAAGCATCCCGGGTAAGCTTCACGCTTCGTCAAAAGCGTCGCAAAGGCCCTCCGTCGATGGCGGAGGGCCTTTGTGCGTCTGAGTTAGTTCAGGGCCTCGGCCGCCTTCAGCAGCTCCTCGGCGTGGCCCGGGACTTTCACTTTGCGCCAGATCCCGCGGATCACGCCCTTCTCGTCG
>DATDLA010000075.1:0-2577 GCA_036519535.1 Methyloceanibacter sp. | reverse complement strand
GCGCTCGTCGGCCTTGCCGCCGGCACGGCGGAAGGCGTGCAGGGCGTGATCGTCTATCTCGCGATCTACCTCGCCATGACGCTTGGCACCTTCGCCTGCATCCTCGCCATGCGCCGCCACGGCCGCATGGTGGAAGACATCGACCAGCTTGCCGGCCTGTCGAACACGAGCCCGACGATGGCTTTCCTGCTCGCCATGCTGCTCTTTTCGCTTGCCGGCATCCCGCCGCTCGCCGGCTTCTTCGCCAAGTTCTATGTATTCCTTGCCGCCATCAACGCTGGCCTCTATGCGCTCGCGGTCATCGGCGTGCTGTTGAGCGTGGTCGGCGCCTATTATTATCTTCGCATCGTCAAGATCATGTATTTCGACGCTCCCGCCGAACGGTTCGAGCCCATGCCGGGGCTGCTCGCCGCCGTGCTCGGTGCGAGCGGGCTGTTCATCCTGTTCTATTTCGTCTATCCGGCACCGCTGGTGAACGTCGCCGAGGCCGCCGCTAAATCCCTGTTCTGATGCCGCCTTTCGCCTCATCATTGCCGAAAGTCCCCGCCGGATACCGGCTGTTGCGGCTGGAGACGGTGGACTCCACCAACGCCGAAGCCCGCCGCCGCGCCGAGGGAGGCGAGCCTGGCCCGTTATGGATCTGGTCTCTTCGGCAATCGGCCGGACGCGGCCGCTACGGGCGGCAATGGCAGTCCCAGCACGGCAATTTGTTTGCGAGCCTGCTCATCGGGCTTGGCTGCTCGTTAAGGACGGCGGGGCAGCTCGCGCTCCTTGCCGGCGTGGTCGCCTATGACACCGCGGCGAAGCTGCTGCCCGACGAGGCCCACTCCGAGCTCCTGCTCAAATGGCCGAACGACGTGCTGCTCAAGGGCGGCAAACTCGCAGGCACGCTGCTCGAAGGCGCAAGCGAGGCTGCGCCGAACCGCTACAAGATCGTGATCGGCACCGGCTTCAATCTCGCGACCTTTCCGCCCGATCTCGAGCAGCCGGCGACGAGTCTTGCCGCGCATGGCGGTGCTGCGACGCCCGCCGCAGCCTTCGAGACGCTCGCCGCCGTCACCGATGCCTGGCTCACGCGTTGGGGCGAGGGGGTCGCGTTCCAAACGGTGCGGCGCGCCTGGCTCGACCGGGCGGGGCCAACGGGGCGCCCGTTGCGCGTGCGGCTCCCCGGCGAAGAGGCCGAAGGAACCTATGCCGGGCTCGATTCAGGGGGTGCGCTCCGCCTCCTGATGAGCGATGGTGCCGAGCGCCGCATCGCCGCCGGCGACGTGTTTTTCGCCACGACGTGATCAATCCCCAAGCCTTAGGTAGAGCATGTCCCGACGTCCCGACCGACAAAGGCCCGAGTTCGTGTTCGTCCCCCTTGGCGGCGTGGGGGAAATCGGCATGAACCTCTACCTCTATGGCTACGGCCCTCCGGACGACCGCCAATGGCTCATTGTCGATTTGGGCATCACCTTCGGCGGCGAGACCGAGCCAGGCGTCGACGTTATCCTGCCCGACATCGGCTTCCTCGAGGCTGAGCGGCCGAACCTGAAGGGTCTGCTCCTGACCCACGCCCATGAGGATCATTTCGGCGCCGTGGCCGATCTTTGGCCGAGGCTTGGCGGCGTGCCTGTCTATGCCACGCCCTTCACCGCCGCGATGCTCAAGTCGAAGCTTGGCGAGGCTGGGCTTCTGCAAGAATTTCCGCTGCACGTCGTGCCGATGGGCGACCGGCGCACCATCGGTCCGTTCGATATCGAGCTCGTCAACATGTCCCATTCGATCCCGGAGCCGTCGGCAGTGATCATCAAGACGGATCTCGGCACGGTTTTCCATACCGCCGACTGGAAGCTCGATGAACACCCGTTGACCAGCGCGCCGACGGACGTCGCGCGCCTCAAGGCGCTCGGTGAGGAGGGCGTCACCGCGCTGATCTGCGACTCGACCAACGCCATCCGTGACGGCATGTCGCCATCCGAGGCCGATGTTGCCGTCACGCTTGAGCGCTTGATCGCCGACGCCCCGCGTCGCGTGGCGGTGACGATCTTCGCCTCGAACGTGGCCCGCATCCGCTCCGTGGCCAATGCCGCGCGCGCCGCCGGGCGCAGGCTCGTGGTCGTGGGCCGCGCCATGTACCGCGTGATCGAAGCAGCGCAAGAGACCGGCTATCTCGATCCGGATCTTCCCTTCCTCGAGGAGAGCGAATTCGAAAACGTCCCGGCGCGGAAGGTCGTGGCGCTTTGCACCGGCAGCCAGGGCGAGGCGCGCGCCGCCATGGCGCGGATCGCCTTGGACGAGCACCCCAATGTCAGCCTCGACGCCGGCGATCGGGTGATCTTCTCCTCGCGCACCATCCCCGGCAACGAGAAAGCGGTCGGGCGCGTGCAAAACGGCCTTGCCGATCTCGGCATCGAGGTGGTCACCGACGGAGACGCTCCGGTGCATGTGTCGGGGCATCCGCGGCGCGGCGAGCTCGAGCAGCTCTACCGCTGGGTGCGCCCGCAGGTCGCCATCCCGATGCATGGCGAGGGCAAGCACCTTGAGGCTCATGCGCGGCTAGCCGAGAAGCTCGGCGTGCCCGAAGTAATCCGC
>DATDLA010000074.1:0-2365 GCA_036519535.1 Methyloceanibacter sp. | reverse complement strand
CGTCGTCGAGGGGCAGCCGCGCCGGATCGAGCGTGACGCCCTTGCGCCCAAGCAGCTCGCGTGCGGTCTCGATTACGGTCAGCGTTTTCAGCCCAAGAAAGTCGAACTTCACGAGCCCGGCGGCCTCGGCCCATTTCATGTTGAATTGCGTGGCCGGAAGCTGGGCGCGGGGGTCGCGGTAGAGCGGCACGAGGTCGATCAGAGGCCGGTCGGCGATCACCACGCCGGCGGCATGGGTCGAGGCGTGGCGATACAGCCCCTCGAGGCGCTGCCCGATATCGAGCAGCTTGGCCACGATCGGCTCGGTGGAGCGCGCCTCCTGCAGTCGCGGCTCGCCGGCAATGGCTTGCGCGAGCGTGACGGGGTTCGCCGGATTGTGCGGCACGAGTTTGCACAGGCGGTCGACCTGGCCATAGGGCATCTGCAGCACGCGGCCGACGTCGCGCAGCACCGCGCGGGCCTGCAGCTTGCCGAAGGTGATGATATGGGCGACGCGGTCGGCGCCGTAGCGCTCGCGCACATAGGCGATCACCTCGTCGCGGCGGTCCTGGCAGAAATCGATGTCGAAGTCCGGCATGGACACGCGCTCAGGATTGAGGAAGCGCTCGAACAGCAGCCCGAAGCGCATGGGATCGAGGTCGGTGATGGTCAGAGCCCAGGCGACGAGCGAGCCTGCGCCTGACCCGCGCCCGGGCCCGACCGGAATGCCCCTCGCTTTGGCCCATTGGATGAAGTCGGCCACGATCAGGAAGTAGCCCTGATAGTTCATGCCGGTGATGACGTTGAGCTCGAAGGCAAGGCGATCGGCGTAGGCTTTCGCGTCGTAGCCAGGCGCCGTCCCCTCCTCGGCAAGTCTCCTGGCAAGACCTGCCTCGGATTGGCGGCAAAGCTCGGCGGCCTCCGTCTCGCCTTGAGCGACGGACGAAGTCGTGCCGTTGACGAATTGCGGCAGGATAGGCGCATGCTCGCGCGGCCGGTAGGAGCAGCGGCGGGCGACCTCGATGGTGTTCTCGATCGCCTCAGGCAGATCGGCGAACAGCTCCATCATTTGGCGCGCACTCTTGAAATAATGCTCCGGGCTCAAGCGCCGCCTCTGGTCCACCGCGACGTAGCTTCCTTGGGCGATGCAGATCAGCGCGTCATGCGCCTCGAAATCGTCGGGGCTTGCGAAGTAGGGCTCGTTGGTCGCGACGATCGGCAGATGGTTGTCGTAGGCGAGATCGAGCAGAAGCGGCTCTGCCGTCCTCTCCTGCGACAGCCCATGCCGCTGGAGCTCAACATAGAGGCGGTCGCCGAAGATGCTTTTGAGCGAATTGAGCGCAGCCTCGGCAAACCTGAAATCGTTGGCGGCGATGGCGCGGTCGATCACGCCGTCGGGACCGCCGGTGAGTACGATGAGCCCCGCCTGGTGAAGCGCAAGATGGGAGAGCGTGACAAGAGCTTCGCCGCTGTCCGCGCCGTAACGATAGGCTTCGGTCGAGAGCTTGATGAGATTGGCGTAGCCTGTCGCGTCCTTGGCGAGGAGCGCGACGCGGCCGTGGTTCACGTGCCGTCTCAGCTCCCCGTTTTCCGGTTGCGTCTCCGCTTCCGGCGCAAAGCTCAACGACAAAGTGCAGCCGACGATCGGCTGGATGCGGGCCTGCGCCAGGCTCTCGGAGAATTCGAGCGCGCCGAACAGGTTGTTGGTGTCGGTAAGCGCAAGCGCCGGCATGCGCTGCTCGGCGGCGATCGTCACGAGATGCGGAATGGTCAGAGCCCCTTCGAGCAACGAATAGGCCGAGTGCACCCGAAGATGCACGAAGGGTTGTTCCGTCTCGGTCAAGAATCGCGTCTCCACTTCGATTCGCTCGCGCCATAGCCTGCGGGACTTGCAGTCGACTGGGCAACCTGCTGACCCAGGGATATCCCGCTTATCACCAACGAAGGGTGTTCCTCTTTTGTTCTGTCGTCAAGGCGGCACCTGGAAACGCTTTCAATTTCAGTTAGTTGAATGCCGAGCCTAAGCCTGGGAGACCTTCGCCACGGTCACCTGCTCCTCGACCAGAATGCCATCCATGAGGCGTAAGACGCGGTCCATGCGGGCGGCGAGGTCGAGATTGTGGGTGGCGACCAGCGCCGCGACCCCGGACTGGCGCACGAGGCTCAGGAGCTGCTCGAACACGCGCTCGGCCGTGGGCGGGTCGAGATTGCCGGTCGGCTCGTCGGCGAGGAGCAGCCTCGGTCCGTTGGCGACGGCGCGGGCGATGGCTACGCGCTGCTGCTCGCCGCCGGAAAGCTGCGCCGGGCGGTGGTCGCCCCGCTCGCCGAGGCCAAGCGCTGACAGCAATTGCCTGGCGCGCTCCTCAGCCTCGCGCCGCGACAGGCC
>DATDLA010000073.1:0-7725 GCA_036519535.1 Methyloceanibacter sp. | reverse complement strand
GGCATATTCGTTGGCGCCCTTGATCTTCGGGCTGTATTTCTCGACCGGAGCGGCTTGTGACAGATCGAGCGCCTTTCCTTGCGGCACGCCGTCGACCACGTCGAACAGCACCACTTCACCGAGGTCCCGCAAGCCCGCAAGATGGGCAAGCGTGCCGCCGATTTGGCCTGCGCCAATCAGTGCAATCCGGTTGCGAGCCATGGTTCCCTCTCCTCAATTTGACGCCGTAACGAGCGGGGCCAGGACACCGCTTACACCTTTGGTTACTGGCAATTCCGCTCTTCTGCAAGCGCAGGGGTCAACCTTTAGCCCGGCTCGGCGGCATGGCCGCCACGTCTATGCCGCTCGGCGAGATAGGCGTCCGAGCGCATCTCCATGAGCCGCGATGCGGTGCGGGCGAAGCTCTCGGAGCCGGTGCCGACGACATAGAGCGCCTGCGGCTCCGCCGCGGCCGAGGCGATCAGCCCCACGCCATTGTCATAAAGCACATCGATCAAGGTGATGAGACGGCGCGCTTCGTTGCGCTGCTCGGATCCGAGCACCGGGATCTCCTCGATCATCAGCGTATGAAAAGCGTGCGCGATGCGCTGATAGTCGAGGGGCCCAAGCGGCGCCACGCAGAGATCGGCGAAGGTGAATCGCGCCACGCCAAGGGCCGCCTCCGGCACGGTGATGCTGCGGCCCTTGTGGCGGAGCGTCTGCGGCTCGCCGCGCATCCGGCCGGTGAGCTTGCGGAAGCTTGCGTCCATGGCGGCTCCGGCGCGCACGTCGGCCGGCGTGAGATAAAGGTCGCTCCCTTGCAGCTTCTCCAGCCGGTAGTCCTTGGCCGATTCGAGCTCATGGGTCTCCATGCGCTCTTCGATCAGCTTGATGAAAGGCGTGAACAGCTGGCGGTTCAGCCCGTCGCGATAGAGATCGCGCGGCGCCGTGTTGGAGGTGGCGACCATCACCACGTTGCGGGCGAAGAGTTGCTGAAACAGCCGGCCGAGGATCATGGCATCGGCGATGTCGGTCACCTCCAGCTCGTCAAAGCAGAGCAGCGCCGCGTCGCTTCCGATCTCTTCCGCTGCGCTCGCGATCGGGTCGGCGGCGGCTTTGCGGCCCCGCTCGATCGCCTCATGCGCTTCCGCCATGAACTCCTGGAAGTGCACGCGGCGCTTCGGCGCGTAATGGACCGTCTCGAAGAAGAGATCGAGCAGCATGGTCTTGCCGCGCCCCACCCCGCCATAGAGGTTGAGCCCCTCAGGCGCCGATCTCCGCCGCCGGGCGAAAGGAAGCAAATCGCCGAGCCGCGGCTCGCTGTACTGCGCCAGACGATTGGCGAGCAATTGCAGCTTTTCGGCCGCCAGCTCCTGCGCGGTGTCGGGCGCAAGTTCGCCGGCGAGCACCATCTGCCGGTAGCGCTGGAGAGGTCCCTCCTGCATGCGTCCCCCTTGAAGCTGTCGAGCAAGCTCCCAATCGGCTATGCTCTAAACCAAACCGACGGCGCGAAGCCAAGAGAGTGGATGATGGCGGGTGAGCGCCCGGGCAACAGCCCCAACGACATTGAAGACGAGGAGGAAGCAATCGAGGAATCGATCGAGGTCTCGGGCGTTCCCCTCGTGGTCTGGGCGGCGCGGCTCTCGCTCTTTTTCCTCGCCCAGGGGATCATCGTGCTCGGTTCCTACGCCTATTACGGCTTCAGCACCGACCCTTCCCATTTCGGACCCGGCTTCCGCCTCGATCCGATCCACGCCGCGGTGAACTTCGTCTGGGGGCTGGCCGGCAGCGTGATCGGCTTTTTCATGCCGCGGCTCTCCATCTCCTTCATGCTCGCCTTCGCCATCTTCTTCACGCTGCTCGCCGGCTTCGGCACCTTCACCGCCGATCATTTCGGCATGCAGCTCGATACCACCGACAATCTCATCAACTGGGCGCTCGCGCTCGCCGGCTGGAGCATCGGCATCTACGCGCTGTGTCAGGCCTGCCTCCATGATGCGGAGGAGGAGCGGGGGCAGGGCTAGGGCTGCACCTCGGTGGTCAGCGGCTTGTCCTTCGGCTTCACCCGCACCACGAAGATCTTCGCCGCTTGCGTGCGGCTGACATTGACCCCGCGATGGACGACATTCGGCGCCACATAGACGGCGTCGCCCCGCTTCAGCACCTTTGACGGCTGCCCGTCGGTCTGGAGCAGAAGCGCGCCATCGAGCTGATAGTCGAACTCGTGCGCGTCGGGGTGAATGTGCCAGGGCACCGAGGCGCCTGGCGGGAAGGTGTAGACCTGGATATTCACCTCTTTGTCCGGCTCGCCGGCAAGATCGGAGACGAGAAGCTGCTCGGCCTTGACCTCTCCGGGAGCCTCAGCCTGGCGCTCGATGAGCAGCGCAAGACCGACCACGCTTGCCACCACAAGCGCGGTGACGAGGGCCTTTGTTGGCATCATGGCTGGGCCTCCTGAAGCAGGCATCTTCATTGGCGCTTGCATAGCCCAATTCGGCTGATCCGTCTTGGGACGGCTCAATGCTGAACCTCTGGGTGGGAATCAAGCGTGAGCGGTTCCGTTGCCGCGGCGACAATGTCGCCGGCACCGAGGAGATCCGCGAAAGATGGTCGCAGCCTAAGGAACGCCGACTTCAATTGCAGCAGGGCCTACATCGACAGTGTCGGCCGGCGCCACGACTTCGAGGGCTTTCGGATAGACCGGCGTCCAGGTCGAAGCCGGAACGGCATAGTCCATGGCCGGCGACATGAAGGCGACGCCGGGCTCGATATAGACGCCGGCGCCGAGCGGCCCGACATCGACATCAACATCCGGGAGTGAGGCCACGCCAGGACCGATATAGCTGTAGGTGCCGCCGAAATCGGCGCCTTCTGAGAAATCGGTGGCAAAGGCGGGGGCCGAGAGAAACGCCGCGCCGAGCAATGAGAGGATCGCGGGCTTACGGGAAAGAGAGCTCAACATCTGGATAGCTTCCTTGGGCTTTCCCCCTCCAGAGATATGGGGAAGTCAGAAGACCAGAAAAAGGTTCCCAATTGGTGAGCGGCCCACGGCGGAAAGCTTTCGCCGGCGAACGAGCAAGCACGGAAAGCAATTCTTCCGTGGGGACACCTATTCAACCCGATAATTGGGCGAAGACGCTCGAAGGCCGCGAGACCTTCCAATTCCTAGCTGACAGATGGAAGGAACTGGCCGCCGACATCGAAAGGGCCGAAGCTTCGCTGGAAAAACTCAACGAGAAGGGCTTTCGGGGATCGTTGACCTACCCCTACGACTAACCCTCACTTTTCGCGCTTGAGACCGGCGAAGAACTCTTCGTTGGGGCAGAAATCGGCTTGCTCGCTTTCACCCTCGAGCAACCAATCGCGGCAAGCGCCTTCGCAATCGCAATCGCGGCAGTTCGCCCGCGCCCGCACGAAAGCTTCACCCGTCTTCACCGCGGCGAGGAGATCGACGCCTTGCGCCTCCATCATCTCGTCCATCAGCGCCTGCTTGCGCAGCGCCCAGGCGAATTGCGGCCAGCGAGACGGTGCATCTACCATCGACCCCTCCCTCCCCAGCCGCCAGGCTCGCGGCCATGGTCGATGATTTGAGGGGCAGGCGGCGGGGCGATCCTTGATCTGGATCAAATTGGGGGGGGAGGGTCGCCAAGTATCCCTTCCTTCACCACCCCCGCAATTTCCCCTTTGGCGCCAACCAGCGGTTAGCAACCGCCGTGACAGGCTCACCCCAACCATAAGGGAGGTGCTGTCATGCGTGACCGTTCGGGGCAGGCCGAGCTTGCCTTCGCGTCCTTGGCTGCCGGTGCGACCATCCTCGTCTGCGCCGGCGTGGTGCTGATGACCGCGGCTTGCGGCGTCAGGGTCTCGGCTCAGGATTTTCCGGTGCTGAAGCTGTCAGGGCCCGACAACGCCGCCAAGAAGTAGCTGAGGTCGGAGGCGCTTCTTCACACTTCTCCCCAGTGGGGAGAGGTCGGCTCGCGCAAGCGAGATGGGTGAGGGGGTCCCCACATTACCGCCTCTCGCTCCCCCTCACCCTTTCCGCCAAACGACTTGCTTCGCAAGATCGTGGCGGAAAGCCCTCTCCCCCGAGGGGAGAGGAGGAGGAAATCAAGTGCCGCGGCGGCGCAGTCGGCTCGCGCAGCATCGGCACGGCGTGGGGGAGCAGCACGAGCGGCGCGGCGCCCGACTCGTCGGCGACGGCGATCACCCAGTCCTCGCCGGTCTCAGCCGCGTGCTCACGCAGGCGATAGACGAGACGCATGGCGTGCCAATGGGCGGCCTCGAGCCCCGGCAGTTCGAGCGCCGGTTTTGTCCCGCACCGGACGCGAGGCCTACTTAAGATGAAAATAGTAGCGCGGCATGATCCCCCTTCTGGGCGCTTAGAAGGGGAGCAATAGTCATCGAGCTTGGCCCGATTGCGGCAACGCAATATAGCCCACGCAGTCATTAAGGAATTTTCTGCCATTTCGTTAGGAGAAGCACGAAGTTATTGTGATAATTTAGCACAAAGCGGCACAATTAACGATGTATATTGGCACAAATCCGCCACAGGGCTCTGCTTTCTCGTATTTAATTAAAATTCGAAGCCGCGGCAAAACGCGCATGTGCTGCGCTTCAGTTGCTCTTGCAAATTATTCGCATGTAAGCTAGCCTTGCCAAAATCAACGGCTCCAGCCCCGGCTGAGGCCTTCCCCTTAAGCGAGGGATCCATGCTGAGCCCGGTCAATCCGGTCCACGTCCAAGCTGCGGCCGACCTGTACGAGGAGCAGCGCCTCGACGGCTGGCGGCGCGAGCAGACCACGCCCTCGCTCGCCGAGGTGTTCGGCTCGATCCGCACGCGGCCGACCGGCCCCATGTGGCGGAAGTTGCTCGCCTTCCTTGGGCCCGGCTATCTGGTCGCCGTCGGCTACATGGACCCCGGCAACTGGGCGACCTCGCTCGCCGGCGGCTCCAAGTTCGGCTACGCGCTGCTGTTCATTGCGCTCCTCTCCAACATCATGGCGATCATCCTCCAGGCGCTTTGCGCCAGACTCGGTGTCGCCTCCGGCCGCGATCTCGCGCAAGCCTGCCGCGACGCCTTCCCGCGCTGGGTCTCCTATCCGCTCTGGGCGCTCGCCGAGCTCGCCATCTGCGCCACCGACTTGGCCGAGGTGATCGGCACCGCGATCGGCCTCAATCTTCTGTTCGGCATTCCGCTCGAGATCGGCGTGCTGCTCACCGCGCTCGACGTGTTTCTCATCCTATGGATGCAGAACCTCGGCTTCCGCTGGATCGAAGCCTTCATCGTCACCATGCTCGGCGTTATCTCCGTCTGCTTCGGCATTCAGATCGCCATGGCCGATCCCGTTTGGGGCGATGTGATCCGCGGCTTCGCCCCGACGGTCGAGATCGTGAAGAACCCGGAAATGCTCTATCTCGCGCTCGGCATTATCGGCGCGACGGTGATGCCGCATAACCTCTATCTGCATTCCGGCGTCGTGCAGACGCGGGCCTATGGGCGCTCGGTGCCGGAGAGGCGCGAGGCGATCAAGCTCGCCACCATCGATTCGACCATCGCGCTGATGTTCGCGCTTACCATCAACGCCTCGATCCTGATCCTGGCCGCTTCGACCTTCCACCAGACCGGCCAGACCAATGTGACGGAGCTCGAGGAGGTGCATTCGTTCCTCTCGCCGCTGCTCGGCTCAGCCTTTGCGCCGACGCTGTTCGCCATCGCGCTTCTGTGCTGCGGTTTGAACTCCACGGTGACGGCGACGCTCTCCGGGCAGATCGTCATGGAGGGTTTCCTCGATATTCGCCTGCCGCCTTATCTCAGGCGGCTCGTCACCCGCGCCATCGCCATCGTGCCCGCGGCCATCGTCACCATCTGGTACGGGTCGGAGGGCACCGCCCAGCTCCTGATCCTCTCCCAGGTAATCCTGAGCCTGCAGCTTCCCTTCGCCATCGTTCCGCTGGTCATGTTCACGTCCGACAGGGGCAAGATGGGCGCGCTGATCGCGCCCCGCTGGTTGACGGCGCTCGCCGCGGTCACGGCGCTTATCGTAATCAGCTTGAACGTCAAGCTGCTCTGGGACTTCGTCTCCGCCGCGCTGTAGCCGCGACGCTGCCTCTCTTCCCGCCTCTCCGCCGTCATTGCCGGGCTTGACCCGGCAATCCATTCCGCTGGCCACGGAGCTTGCTTAGCCGAAACGGCATGGATGCCCGGATCAAGTCCGGGCATGACGGCTGCGGAAGTGGGCAGGGGATCGAATTGCCACGATTTACGCGCAATCTGCGCCCAATCGACGGGGTGGAAGGAGCGCCGGGATAGATGGGCGTGGTTCGAGCGATGCTGGCGATTTTGGCCGCCGGGCTTGGCGCAAGCAGCTGCCAGGCGCCGGTGCAGAACTTCGAGCGCACCTTCCTCGCCGATCCTGCCAAGCCCTATGTCGGCATGACCAAGGAGCAGGTCATCGCTTGCGCCGGCACGCCGTCCGGGCGCTACAACACGAATACCGGTGAGACGCTCGTCTATCATTACTCCGGCGCCGGGCCGGTGCCGCAAGCGGCACCGAAGAAGGATGAGTCGAAGCAAGCCAACCCGTTCGGGAAAAAGAAGTCCGACAAGGATTACGACTGCAACGCGAGCCTGGTGTTCGAGGGAGGACGCCTCTCCCGCGTGACCTTCGCGCCCCGCCTCGCCGTCAGTCCCTATGAGACGAAGACGGACCCCAAGACCCACGAAAAGATCCCGGTCGAACAGCCAAAGCCCTGCTCTTTCTCGCTGCCCAATTGCCGAGGCGGGTGATCCAGGCGTTCCTCTTCATCCCTCCCCTTGATGGGGAGGGTGGCGAGAATGAGCGTCAGCGAATTCGAGCCGGGTGGGGTGACCCCCCACCTCAGCGTCGCGCGCCGCCTGACCTCCCCATGAGGGGGAGGTATAAAGTCGCTTTCCGGCCCGAACTATTCCGGCAGGTGACAAACCGCCTCGGCGTTGTTGCCGTCTGGATCGAACACGAAGGCCCCGTAATAATTGGCGTGGTATTCGGGCCTAAGCCCGGGCGGACCATTGTCCTTGCCGCCGGCCTTCATCGCCGCGGCATAGAAGACATCGACCGCTGCGCGGCTCGGCGCGACGAAGGCGACATGCATCGGCCCGCTCATAGGCTCGCCCTCGGCGATCCAGAACGAGGGCTTCTGGCCTGCGCCGAAGCCGACCGCCGCGCCATGGCCGCCCCTCTCCGCCGCCGAGACCTGCATGACGATGCCGTAGCCGAGGGGGCTGAGCGCCTTCAGATAGAACTCGGTGGCGCGGGCGACGTCGCGCACATGCAGCCCGATATGATCGATCACTCGCCGCGCTCCACCATCTGCCGCTTCAGCGAGCTGATGGCCGCCGCAGGGTTCAGGCCCTTGGGGCAGGCCTTGGTGCAGTTGAGGATGGTGTGGCAGCGGTAGAGCCGGAACGGATCTTCGAGCTCGTCGAGCCGCTCGCCGGTCCGCTCGTCGCGGCTGTCCTCGACCCAGCGGTCCGCCTGCAAGAGGATGGCGGGGCCGAGATAGCGCTCGCCGTTCCACCAATAGGACGGGCACGCCGTGGAGCAACAGGCGCACAGGATGCACTCATAGAGCCCGTCGAGCTTGGCGCGGTCCTCCCGGCTCTGCCGCCACTCTTTCTGCGGCGTCGGCGTATCGGTCTTGAGCCAAGGCTCGATCGAGCGGTGCTGGGCGTAGAAATGGGTGAGGTCGGGGACGAGGTCCTTGATC
>DATDLA010000072.1:0-4403 GCA_036519535.1 Methyloceanibacter sp. | reverse complement strand
CCGCTGCACGATATAGCCTTTGTCGATCAGCTGTTTCAGCACGCGGCCGAGGCTTTGCTTGGTGATCTTCAGCACGTCGAGCAGATCGGCGACCCGCAAGCCCGAATGGCGGGTGACGAAGTGCAATACGCGATGATGGGCTCGGCCGAAGCCGAAGTCCTTCAAAATCGCGTCGGGGTCGCGGGTGAAGTCGCGATAGGCGAAGAACAGCAATTCGGCGTAGGCCAGCAACTCCGCGTCGGAGCGGCGCAAGGGCTTGCTCGGCGCAGTGGCGCCTGTGCGCCGCTTAGCGTCCAACGGCTCCGACAGCGGATCATTTATGTCAGTCATGTTGACTTAATTTTTGGCCTGCGTTAGAGCATTTATGTCAGTCATATTGACTTAATTCCGGCATTGATACTCCCCGGCGCCGGCTTGCGCAATTCTTGTGCACGACTTCGCCGGGGCATAATAAGGCCCTCGTCGGGCTAGCCTCGCCCGGAAGGCCCTTGGTCTAGGAGAGAGTAGGTTTCAATGGCGGCGGCCACTCAGCCTTACGATCAGCGCGACGGCTATATCTGGATGAACGGCGAGCTCATCCCGTGGCGCGACGCGCGGGTGCACCTCCTGACCCATGCGTTGCATTACGGGAGCGCCGTGTTCGAGGGCGAGCGCGTCTATGACGGCGAGATCTTCAAGCTCACCGAGCACAGCCAGCGCCTGCACGAATCCGCCAAGGGCCTCGACTTCGAGATTCCTTATTCCATCGCCGAGATCGACCAAGCCTGCCGCGATGTGGTGCGGGCGAACAGGCTGGTCGACGGTTATGTGCGGCCGCTAGCCTGGCGCGGCAGCGAGCAGATGGGCGTCGCGGCGCAGGCGACCAAGATCAATCTCGCCATCGCCGCTTGGGATTGGGGTTCCTATTTCGATCCGTCGGCGCGCACCAAAGGCTTGCGCCTGACCATCGCGGACTATCGCAGACCCGACCCGCGCACGGCGCCGGCCAAGAGCAAGGCAACCGGCCTCTACATGATCTGCACCATCGAGAAGCACCGGGCGGAGCGTGCGGGCTATGCCGACGCGCTGATGCTCGATTGGCGCGGGCAGATCGCGGAGTCCACAGGCGCCAATATCTTCTTCGTCAAGGACGGCGTGCTGCATTCGCCGCTTCCCGATTGCTTCCTCGACGGCATCACGCGGCGCACCGTCATCGGGCTTGCCAAGCAGCGCGGGCTCAAGGTCATCGAGCGCGCCATCATGCCAGAGGAGATGGCGAATTTCTCCGAATGCTTCATCACCGGCACCGCCGCCGAGGTCACGCCGGTGTCGGAGATCGGGCCCTATCGCTTCACCATCGGCGACATCACGCGCACCCTGATGGACGATTATTCCGCGCTCGTGCATCGGGCCAAGGCCGGGACCGCCAAGATTGCTGCCGTAGGGTAGCTTGGGCGCCGGCAGACGGCGATCCGTGCTAGGGTTGCCCCATGGAAGCGAGGCTCCGCGCGCGACACCCAGATTTTGATCCGACATTCCGCGATCGGTTGCAGACATTGCTCGCCTGGCGCCGCGACGTCAGGCGGTTCAGGCGGGATGCGCTGCCGCCGGGAACGATCGAGCGGCTGATCGGCATCGCCTGTCAGTCACCTTCAGTCGGCTTGAGCGAGCCCTGGCGTTTCGTGATCGTCGAGGATCAAGCGCGCCGCGCCGCGATCCGCGCCTGCTTCGAGGCCTGCAATCAAGATGCGCTGCGCCAACAGGAGCCTGATCGCGCCTCACTCTATGCAAGGCTGAAACTTTCGGGCCTCGATGACGCTCCGTGTCAGATCGCCGTGTTCGCCGATCGGGCGACGGCGCAAGGTCACGGGCTAGGACGCCTCACCATGCCGGCAACGCTCGACTATTCGGTGGCCATCGCCATTCACACGCTGTGGCTTGCGGCGCGGGCGGAAGGCATCGGGGTCGGCTGGGTGTCGATCCTCGATCCGGCCAGAGTGGCGGAGATCTTGGACGTGCCGCAAGACTGGACCTTTATCGGCCATCTTTGCATCGGCTACCCGGAGGAAGAGGCCGATTTGCCGGCCTTGCAGCGGCAGGGCTGGGAGCGGCGCCACTCCTCGGCGGGCGTCGTGATCTATCGCTGAGGCTTGAATCGCCGCCGATCAAGTTGCACTCTGTTGGTTGATGCACCGTCAGGGGGAGGGGCGCATGCGCAAATCTTTGGTTGGGCTGGTTCTTGCCTTGCTGCTTGCGGCCTTGCTCGGCGCTGGCCCGGTCAGCGACGCCAAGGCAGGCGCCTCGATGGCCGGTAGCGTCGCCGGCGCGCTCCAGCATCAGACTATGGTGCAGCCGGTTCTCGTCTGGCGCGATTGCCAGAGGATCGCCCGCTGCTATGGCTGCCGCCCCGTCTATCACTGCCGCACGTGCAGCTATCAGCGCCAATGCCCGCGGCGTGGGCCTTGCCAATGGGGCAACATCTGCACGTGGGGGCCGTATCTTCCGCTCGCGCCGCGCGGCGTGCCGATCAGGGAGTAGCTTTCTTTACTCAGCGGCGTCCTTGATCTTGTCCCAGCGGGTGCTCGCCGCTCGGTCCCGGGCGTCGGCCTCGACCCAGCGGGCTCCGTGCGGCCCGCTCTCGCGCTTCCAGAACGGCGCGCGGGTCTTGAGATAGTCCATGAGGAACTCGGCGGCGCGGAAGGCGGCCTCGCGGTGCTCAGAAGCCGTCAGCACCAGCACGATGTTGTCGCTTGGGCGGAGCGTTCCGTAGCGATGCACGATCAGGCTGGCTTGCAACGGCCAGCGCGAGCGAGCCTCGGATTCGATGCGCTGCAACTCTGCTTCCGTCATGCCGGGATAATGCTCGAGCGTCATCTCGTCGACCGCGTGGTCGCCGGAGCGATCCCGCATTGTGCCGACAAAGGCGACGATGGCGCCGATGTCGCCCCGCCCGGCCTTGAGCCCCGCGATCTCGGCGCCGATGTCGAAGTCCTCTTGCTGGACTCTGATCACCGCTAGCCTCCGGTCACCGGCGGGAAGAAGGCGATCTCGCGCGCGGCGCCGATCGCAGCGTCATGGCGCACATGGGCCTGGTCGATCGCCGCTCTGATCACCTCGGAGCGGGCAAAGGCGTGGTCGAATTCGGGACCGCGCGTCTTGAGCCAGGCCATCAGCTCGGCGACGGTGGTGATGTGCGCCGGAATGTCGACGTCCTCGGCGGCCACGCCGGTCTTCTCCTTGACCCAGGCGAAATAGAGGAGGCGCACGCTCAAGTCTCCTCATCCGCTTTGACATGACGGATCGTGGCAAGCAGATAATCATAGCCGGTATAGAGGGTGAGCAAGGCCGCGATCCAGAGCAGCGTCAGGCCAAACAGCGTGGTGTAGGGCCAGATCTTGTCGCCGGCGCTGCCGGCGAGGAGAAAGCCGATCGCCACCATCTGCACCACGGTCTTCCACTTGGCGAGGCGCGTCACCGGAACGCCGACGGCAAGCGATCCGAGAAATTCGCGCAAGCCCGACACCAGGATCTCGCGGCAGAGGATGATCACGCCGGCCCATAGCGACCAGCCGGCGATGGTTTGATCGGCCGCGAGCATGAGCAGCGCCGCCGCCACGATCAGCTTGTCGGCGATAGGGTCGAGCATGCGGCCGATGGCGCTTTGCTGCTGCCAGGCGCGGGCGAGATAACCGTCGAGGAAATCGCTGACGCCAGCGGCGATGAAGATCCACATGGCCGTCCAGCGGCCCCAATCACCGGTGGCGAAGAAGCAGGCGACGAGCGCTGGGATGGCAATGATGCGGCCATAGGTGAGGAGGTTGGGCAGGCTCCAGAAGCCGCTGGCGGCCGTGCGCGGCGCCGGTGACACTCCGCCCTGAACCATGCCGGAGTCCATGAGTCAGCGCGCCCCCTCGTGGAAGTGGTCGTAGATCACTTTGGCCATTTGCGCACTGATGCCGCCGACGGCGGCGAGGTCGGCGACTCCGGCACGGCTCACCGCCTTGGCCGAGCCGAAATGCTGAAGCAGCGCGCGCTTGCGCGACGGCCCGATGCCAGGCACCTCGTCGAGCGGGGAGGCATGCAGCGCCTTCTTGCGTCGCGCGCGGTGCGCGCCGATGGCAAAGCGATGCGCTTCGTCGCGGAGCTTCTGGATGCAATAGAGCACAGGATCGCGCGGTTCGAGCAGCAAAGGTTCGCGCCCCTTGAGATAGATGCGCTCGCGCCCGGCGTTGCGGTCGGGGCCTTTGGCTATCGCCGCGAGCTTGATCTCGGAGAGCCCGAGTTCGTCGAGCACGCTCGCGGCCGCGGAAAGCTGCCCGGGCCCGCCGTCGATCAGCACGAGATCGGGCGCGGCCCAGCCATTGGCGGGATCCTTGTCCCGCGCGAGCTTGCTGAAGCGCCGTGTCAGCATCTCCCGCATCATG
>DATDLA010000071.1:0-2929 GCA_036519535.1 Methyloceanibacter sp. | reverse complement strand
CGTAATGCGCCGATACCTCAATTTGGCCGGGACCGCACTCGAACAGACTGACGGCCAAGGCTGCGGGACTCTCAGCAGCTTCAAGGCTGGCAGCGATGGCCTCGGCAATGTGAGAGGGCGCCTCGATGGTCGCGACGTAGGTGACTGGCTCGGTCTTGTTGCGTGCCGACATGGCAAGAGCCGGTCAGCAACGCTCGACGAAGCTGTCCACCACCTTCTTCTGTCCAGCCTTGTCGAAGTCCACCGTGAGCTTGTTGCCGTCGACTTGCGCGATGTGGCCATAGCCGAATTTCTGGTGGAACACGCGCATGCCGACGGAGAGCCCAGCGCCCTCGACTGTGCTCGCCGCGACGAGCTTGCCGTCGATGGTGATCGGCTCGCGTGCCCGCGGTGACGAGGGCGTGCTTCCCGGCGGCCGGTTCCTCTGCGCCCGCTGCCAGCCGGGCGTCTCGTAGAATCCGCTGGCAAAGAGGTTCTCCGCCGTGTCGAAGCGGCTCTTCCCGTAGCTGCCATGGAAGCCTTGGGTCTCGGCGACCTCGACATGGGCGATGGGCAATTCGTCGATGAAGCGTGACGGGATTGCCTGCTGCCACATGCCGTGAGTGCGCCGGTTCTGGGCGAAGGTGATCTTCGCCTTGAGCCGCGCCCGGGTCAGCCCCACATGGGCGAGCCTGCGCTCTTCCTCGAGGCCCGAGCGTCCGGACTCGTCGAGGCTGCGCTGATGCGGCAGCAGCCCCTCGTCCCAGCCGGGCAAGAACACGGCGTCGAATTCGAGCCCCTTGGCGCTGTGCAGCGTCATCAGATTGACCCGCTCGGTCCCCTCTTCGCTTTCCGCGTCCATCACCAGGCTGACATGCTCCATGAAGCCGGCCAAGGTGTCGAACTCCTCCATGAAGCGGATCAGCTCTTTCAGATTTTCGAGCTTCGATTGCGCCTGCGGCGACTTCTCCGCCTGCCACATGGCGGTGTAGCCGGACTCATCGAGGATCAGCTCGGCAAGCTCGGTATGGCGCATGGTCGCGATCATCGAGCGCCAGCGGTCGAAGGCGGCGATCAGGTCAGCGAGGCTTTTGCGCGATTTTGGCTTCAGCTCCTCGGTCTCGACGATGAGCCGCGCCGCCTGCATCAGCGGCACGTTTTGCGCGCGGGCAAGCTGATGCAGCGATTTGAGGCTCGATTCGCCCAAACCACGCCGTGGCGTGTTGACGATGCGCTCGAATTTCAGGTCGTTAGCGGGGTTGAGGGTCACGTCGAAATAGGCGGTCGCGTCCCTGATCTCCTGGCGCTCATAGAAGCGCGGGCCGCCGATCACGCGATAGGGGAGGCCGAGGGTGATGAAGCGATCCTCGAAGGCGCGCATCTGAAAGCTCGCCCGCACGAGAATGGCGATCTCGCTCAAGTTTTGCCCTTGCCGCTGGAGCTGCTCGATATCCTCGCCGATGATGCGGGCTTCTTCCTCGTCGTCCCAGCAGCCTTGCACCTCGACCTTGTCTCCGGCACCGCTGTCGGTACGCAGCGTCTTGCCGAGCCGACCCTGATTGTGAGCGATGAGGCCTGAGGCCGCGCCGAGAATATTTGCAGTGGAGCGGTAGTTGCGTTCGAGCCTGATGATCTTCGCGCCGGGAAAGTCCGTCTCGAAGCGGAGGATGTTGTCGACCTCTGCCCCGCGCCAGCCATAGATCGACTGATCGTCGTCGCCGACGCAGCAGAGGTTGCGGCTCCCTTGAGCGAGCAGCCTGAGCCATAAATATTGGGCGACGTTGGTGTCTTGATATTCGTCGACCAGCATGAAGTGAAAGCGCACCTGATATTGCGCAAGCACATCAGGGTGTTCCTGGAACAGCCTCAGATTCTCAAGCAAGAGATCGCCGAAATCCGCGGCGTTCAGCTCCTTCAGCCGATGCTGATAGAGCGCATAAAGCTCGCGGCCCTTGCCGTTGGCAAAGGCGAAGGATTCGCCTTCCGGCACGCGCTTTGGCGTGAGCCCGCGGTTCTTCCACCCGTCGATCATGGCGGCGAGCAGCCGCGCCGGCCATCGCTTCTCGTCGATGTTCTCCGCCTCCAGGAGCTGCTTCAACAGCCTGATCTGGTCGTCGGTATCGAGCACCGTGAAGGAAGGCTTGAGGTCCACAAGCTCGGCATGGCGGCGCAGGATCTTGACGCCGATGGCATGGAACGTGCCGAGCCACGGCATGCCCTCGACCACCCCGCCGATCAGCTGGCCGACGCGGCCCTTCATCTCCCGCGCCGCCTTGTTGGTGAAGGTCACGGCGATGATCTGCGAAGGCCGCGCCCGGCCCAAGCTCAAAATATGGGCAATCCGCGTGGTGAGGACGCGCGTCTTGCCGGTTCCGGCGCCGGCAAGCACGAGGAGCGGCCCGTCAAGCGTCTCCACCGCCTCGCGCTGCTCCGGGTTGAGAGCATCGAGATAGCGGATGGGCTTAAGTCCCATGGCCCGCATGGAAATAGGGAGCTGCTCCGGCTCCGGCGTGGGGTCCTCGGCCGCGGCGGCGTTCACGCGAATCTTTGACATTGCTTTCAAACTATACATCGGGCTTGCGCGAAAAAGGGCAAGAGCTTGCTCCGAGCGACCCGAGGTGTGACTTCGTTGCGTCGCGGGCGATTCGCCACAGCTTCGCTCGACAAGTTTGGTTGCCAGCGCGCCACCGGACTGGCAAAAAAGGCACTATCGCGGGGCCTGATTCTTCACTGGGGGAAAAGTATGCTTCGATCTACGAAGACTGTTGTGCTTGCCATCCTTGCACTTGCGGTTTGGGGGTACCAGCCAGCGGCGGCCGGCTGCGACGTCATTTCGGCGACGCATAGCGCCGACAACAAAGCCGAGGCCTTGGCGATGTCGCGGGCTCTCGCGGCGCAAAGCGCCAACAACCTGCGTCGCTCCAAGGGCTGGAGCTATGTCAGCATGAGC